>CAZLHZ010000327.1:0-2913 GCA_964559285.1 uncultured Actinomycetes bacterium
ACGAGGCCAGCGGCCTGGCGCTGGCCTGCCGTCGCGCCGAGACCGGCCACCTCGATGTCCCGGCGCTCGCCGACTGTGCCCGGCAGATCGGTCCCGACCTGCGCATCCTCTCCGGTGTCGTGCACGCCGATCGCTGGCCCGAACTGCGCCCGGCAGCCCTGCGCCGGGTGTGGGAGATGTGCCGGGCGACACCGGGGCTGACCATTGTCGACACCGGCTTCTGCCTCGAATCCGATGACGACGCAGTGCTCAGCCGCCGACATGCGACAACGCTCACCGCGATGGCTGCAGCCGACGTCGTGGTCGCCGTCGGCTCGGCGGATCCGATCGGGCTGGGGCGGCTGGTCGCGGCACTGCCCGAAGTGCGCGAGGTCGCGGGTGCGACCCCGCTCATCGTGGCCATCACCCGAGTGCGTGCCGGTGCCCTGGGTCGCGATCCGCAGCAGCAGGTGCGTCAGGTGCTCGCCGAGCTGGGCGACATCCATGACGACCTCGTCCTCATCCCCGATGATCGTGCCGCCTTCGAGGTGTGCGCCCGTGAGGGTCGGACCCTCGCCGAGGTGGCGGCCGGGTCCAGCGCCCGAATCGCCCAACGCCGACTGGCCACCCTGGTGACGGATCGAGTCGCGTTCACCGGTGTCGCCCCTGTCGACGGCAGTCGACTCCGGCGAGGTTTCATCCGGCGTCGTGCGCGCATCACGGCGGCGGCGGACCGCTCTAGGGTGTCGGCGTGACCCATGCCGCCGCCCTCGCTGCTGATCATCCCGTTCGAGGACTCATCGTCGACTGGGGTGGTGTCCTGACCCGCGACATCAGCGAGGTGTCCCAGGCGTGGGCGACAACCGAGGGGATCGACCTCGATGTCTATGCGTCGGTGCTGAGGGACTGGCTGGGAGAACCGGCCGGTGAAGAGGCGCGCTTCAATCCGATCCACGCGCTCGAGCGCGGGGAGATGGAGATTGCCGACTTCGAGTCACAGCTGGCAGCGGAGATGTCGCTGCGCACCGGTCGCAGCTATCGAGGCGAGGGTTTCCTCGACGCGATGTTCGCCGCCCTCGAAGGTGCCCACGACATGGTGGGTCTGGTGCGGCGCGCCCATGAGGCAGGTATCCGCACCGGCCTGCTCTCGAACTCGTGGGGCAACTCCTATCCCCGCGACGGCTGGGACGAGATGTTCGATGTCGTCGTCATCAGCGGCGAGGTCGGCATGCGCAAGCCGGAGCGCCGGATTTTCGAGCACACCCTCGACCTCATGGGACTTGATGGCACGCAGTGTGTGTTCGTCGACGACCTGCGTCACAACATCGTGGCCGCGAAGGACCTGGGCATCATCGGGGTGCATCACCGGGCCTACGACACGACCGCGGCCGAGCTGGACGCCCTGTTCGGTCTGTCACTGTCGTGAATCCACGTGCATCCCGGTGAGAGGATGACGTGTCGGCGATGGTGACTGCTGACTGAGACTGACCGCTGACTGAGGTTGACCCCCGGATCGCGCTGAGGGAGGTGCTGCGATGGCCGACCGATTGAGCGCTGTCGATGTCTCCGTGCTTGAGGCGGAGACGACCTCCCGACCGGCGCACGTGGGAAGTGTGCAGCTGTTCGAGGCACCTCCTGGTGGATTCGACCACGAGCGGCTTGTGCAGCTGATTCGAGAGCGGATCGCCTACGTCCCGCGATTTCGGCGACGACTGCGCGGTGTTCCCGGTGGACTGGCCAATCCGGTGTGGGTGGATGACGAGTCCTTCGATGTGACCTACCACGTGCGACGTTCGGCCCTGCCACGGCCCGGAACCCGCGAGCAGCTGGATGACCTCGTGGCCCGCATCATGGGCCGACCACTCGAACGCCATCGACCGCTGTGGGAGCTCTATCTCGTTGAGGGGCTGGCCGACGGTGGCTTCGCCCTGCTGTCGAAGACCCACGAGTCGATGATCGACGGACTGTCATCGGTCGACCTCGGTCAGGTGATCCTTGATGCATCCCCACTGCCTCGCGACCCATCACCAGATCACTGGCGACCACAACCGGAGCCCTCCCCAATCGAACTCATCGCCTCCGCGATCGGGGATGCACTGCGGCACCCGGTGGATGCCGTCGCCGGTGCCTGGCAGTCGGTGACGGAGTCGGTCGGTGATCTGCGTGATGCGGGAAGCCGGATCGGCGAGCAGGTGGTGTCACTGGCGGCCCAGGCGGCCCGGATCGCCCGGCCCGCGGTGCGCAGCGTCCTCACGACGGAGGTGGGGGGATCACGGCGGTTCGCAACTCTGGACCTGTCCCTGGCGGACCTGCGCGAGATGAGGAACCGTCAAGGGGGAACGGTCAATGACGTCGTCATCACGATCATCGCGGGCGGCCTCCGCTCGTGGCTGCTGGACCTCGGTGACCCACTGGACCCATCACGCCCGCTGCGCGCCATGGTGCCGGTCAGTGTCGAGGCCGATGACGTCCACCCGGTGTCCCGGGTGGAACCGCTGCTGCTCGACCTTCCCCTCGCTGAGCCCGATCCGCTCGCACGGCTGCATCGCATCACGTTCGACATGGCCGAGCATGGACGAGTCGGGCATCTTCTCGGTGCCCGATCCATTGCTGACGCGGTCGGCTTCGCGCCGCCGACACTGCATGCCCTCGGGGCCCGGGTCGGCGCGACCCTGACCCGACGTGCTGCAAGTCTGGTCATTGCCAATGTCCCGGGCCCGCAGCATGCGCTGTATGCCAGCGGATCCCGCCTGCGTGCGGCGTACCCCGTCGTGCCACTGCCGACCGGGCACGCACTGAGCATCGGTGCGACAAGCTATGACGGCCAGGTGTTCCTCGGTCTCACCTCGGATCGCGATGTCATCGACGATCTTGAGGCGCTCGTTGTATGTCTGGCCGAATCCGCACGCGAGCTGCAAGCAGTCGCCTCTCAAC
>CAZLHZ010000328.1:0-2897 GCA_964559285.1 uncultured Actinomycetes bacterium
CCGCGCCCTGACCCTCCCCGGCGTGCGCTGGCTGGCGGATCGGGTCTACGCCGTCGTTGCCCGCCATCGCCATCTCCTGCCCGGAGCCACGGCCGCGTGCGCGCTACCGAGTGAGATCCCAGGTGATGGCGCTGCCTCCCGCGGCGACCAGCAGGGCATTGGCCCGGGAGAACGGTCGGGAGCCGAAGAACCCACGGTCGGCTGACAGTGGACTCGGGTGGGCACTGGCGATCACCGGTGTCGACCCGAGATCGGGCTGCAGGGACTGGGCATCACGACCCCACAGGATGGCCACAAGCGGTCCCCCGCGCGTGACGGGCGCGCGGATCGCAGCGGTGGTCACGGTCTCCCACCCGATGCCTCGGTGTGAGCCCGGCTCACCGGGTCGAACCGTGAGGACGCGGTTGAGCAGCAGCACGCCCTGCTCGGTCCACGGCGACAGGTCTCCCGATGCCGGCATCGGCACACCCACATCGCTCACGAGTTCCTTGAGGATGTTCTGCAGGGACCGCGGCAGCGGTCGCACACCCGGTGCAACCGAGAAGGACAGGCCTACGGCGTGGCCGGGCGTGGGGTAGGGATCCTGTCCGACGATGAGCACTCGCACATCGCGCATCGGCGCACGGAATGCCCGCAGGACGTCCGCTCCGGCGGGCAGGTAGCCGCGGCCAGCCGAAACCTCGGCTCGCAGCAGGTCCCCGATGCGCGAGATGTCCTGCGCCACCGGTGCCAGCGCCTCGGCCCAGTCCGGGGCCATGAGAGAGGACAGGGGCGCAGGCACCCCCCAAGGCTAGTCAGGCAGATACCCTGCCCGCATGAGCGAGCAGGCGGAGACCATCGAGATCACGATCGACGACCACATCGCGACGATCACCCTCAACCGACCCGATCGCCTCAACGCGATGCTGCCCGACATGCTGCCGCGCTATGCGCAGCTGCTGCGGGACGCTGATGCAGATCCGCAGGTGCGTGCCATCATCGTCACCGGTGCGGGTCGCGGATTCTGCTCGGGAGCGGACATCAGCCTCCTCGCGCAGGGGCCCGAAGTGCTCGCCGGATTCGCCGTACCCGTGCCCGTTGCGGCCACCTGCCTCACGGCACTCACCATCGGCACGCCCGTCATCACCGCCATCAACGGACCCGCCGTCGGATTGGGATGCGTCATGGCGCTGGCCGCTGATGTGCGCTTCGCCGGACCGGAGGCGGCCCTGTCCATGGCCTTCCCGCGGCTGGGCCTCATCGCGGAGTACGCCTCGGCCTGGCTGCTCCCCCGTCTCGCTGGGCTCGGCACAGCCACGGAGTTCCTCCTGAGCGGACGTTCCGTCGGTGCCGAGGAGGCCGCCACCATGGGCCTGGTGACGCGCGCCGTGCCCGATGCCCTCGCGGCCGCACGGGAGTGGGCCGGGATGATCGTCGACACCTGCTCACCGCGCTCCCTCGCGATGATCAAGCGTCAGCTCATGAACGCTGGCACGCAGACCCTCGACGAGGCCACAGCAGAGGCGATCACCGTCATGGGCCAGTCGTTCGGCTGGCCCGACCTCGCCGAGGCGATGGCTGCACGGTCCGAGCGCAGGGCGCCGCAGTTCCCGGCGTACCCGCTGCAGGGCTAGAAACCGAGCCGGCGGCAGACCTCAAGGGATGCTGTCGAGCGATTGAGCGTGTAGAAGTGCAGGCTCGGCGCCCCCGCGTCGAGCAGTCCGCGGCACATCTCGACCGCCACCTCCACGCCGATCTCGCGCACCGCGTGCTCATCGGCCGCATCCTGGAATCGACGTGCGAGATCCTGCGGGAAAGTCGCACCCGACAGCGCGGCGAAACGGGCGAGCTGCGCGACGTCGGTGACCGGCATGATGCCGGGGATGATCGGCAGGGTGCAGCCATGGGCACGCGCCCGGTCTACGAGGCTCACGTAGTCCTCGACGCGAAAGAACAACTGCGTGATCGCGAAAGTCGCACCCGCCTGCTCCTTCTCCGCCAGCACGCGCGCGTCATGCTCCAGGCTCGGCGACTCCGGATGCCCCTCGGGGAACGCCGCGACGCCGACATCGATCGCACCGAGGCTGCGCACGAGGCGCACGAGGTCCGTCGCGTGATCCAACCCCTCGGGATGGCGGACCCAGGGGCTGCCGGGGCCGCCGGATGGATCGCCGCGCAGGGCGAGAATGCGACCCACGCCTGCCGCGAGGTACGCCGCGATGACCGCACGCACCTGCGCCACGGAGGCTCCGACACACGTGAGGTGGCCGACGGGGGACAGGGTCGTCTCCTGTGCGATGCGCTCGGTGATGCGAATGGTCCGGTCCCGGGTTGATCCCCCGGCGCCGTAGGTAACGGAGACGAATGTGGGCTTGAGGGCCTCGACTCGACGGATCGCCTCCCACAGCAGCTGCTCACCCTCATCGGTCTTCGGGGGAAAGAACTCGAAGGACACAGCGGGACGATCGGCCGAGGGCATCCGCACAGGGTACGGGGCCGATAGGCTCCCGCACGTGGCTGGCACTCCAGCGTCGATGTCTGACGCCGCACAGGCGGAGATGACATGGCTGCGCGATGAAGCTCAGTCGATCGTCACCGCCTTCCTCGATCGCCAGCGGGCGGAGATGACCCGCATCAGCCCCGATCTCGGACCCCTCGTGGACCACCTCGCCGACCTCATGAGCGGCGGCAAGCGCCTGCGCCCGGCGTTCTGCTACTGGGGGTGGCGTGCCTCCGGCGGTCCCCGGACACCTGCAGCCGCCACTGCGGCCACCGCCCTGGAGTTCCTGCAGGCCTGCGCTCTCATCCATGACGACGTCATGGACGGATCAGACACGCGACGCGGACTTCCCGCCGCCCATCGGCTCTTCGCCACGTTGCACCGAGGATCGCAGTGGCTGGGCTCACACGAGACGTTC
>CAZLHZ010000329.1:0-2892 GCA_964559285.1 uncultured Actinomycetes bacterium
CGACTGGGAAGACATCGCGCGCTGGCAGATGATCGATCGGGCGCTGCAGCTTCCGTTCAAGGATCCGCTGGAGACCTACTCCACGAGCGATCACGTCTACACCGGCCTGGGCATCCCGACGAGTGTCACGGGCACCCTGCCGAAGGCGCAGCGCGTGCGGGCCGGGCTCGCGGCCGAGGAGGTCGAGGACCTCGGCGAGACCGGGATGGCCAAGGGCAAGCGGGCCGGGTCGAGTTCGACCTCGGCTGGGTCGTCTGGCTCTGGGTCGTCTGGCTCTGGGTCGGGTGGCTCACGTCGGCGGACGTCCGGTGGCCGGTCGAGCGGGGGCCGGTCGAGCGGCGGGCAGGGGGAGCAGAAGGGCGCGGCAACGGCGGCACCGAACGGCGATGAGGCCGGCAGCGGCGCCGCTCAGCAGCGACGGGCGCGGACCCGTCGCCGGACCCGCGGCGGGCAGCCGACGACCGACTGAGCGGATACGTCATGGAGCCGGTCCTCGAGGTCATCGAATCGCGGCGCGCGGATCGCCCGCGTCGGCGGTGGCCGATCATCGTCGGGATGGCCCTCGTCCTGCTGGCGCTGGCGGGTTGGGCGACCGATGAGGTGCTGCGGACCCGGGAGACCACAGCCATTGAGACTGCCCGGCAGTCGGCGATGGCCGAGGTCGATCAGGGCCGACTCCTCGTCGATGGGCTCACGGAATACGCCGGACCCCTGCTGAGAACCGGTCCGTCGACCGTCCGCTCGGCCCTGCAGCAGATCGTGAGCGAGGGGGCGGCCACCGCACTCGACCAGATCGGCGTGCATCGCGCGGCCCTCGTCGCCGTGACGATCGTGCCCTGGCACGCCGATGTGCGCGCGCAGCGCGAGCAGGCCCTGGCCGAGATCGACGCGCTGTGTGCGCCACTCGTGGCCGCCCGAGATCCGCAATGAGCACCCCGCCCTCCCTCACGCTGCCGACCTGCGCCCGAGGCGCGGTCGTGACCGTCCGCAGCGGCGAGCTCGCGGCCCTCATGACGACACCGGTGACCGAGGCGGGGGTCGTCGTCCTCGTCCCCGGATTCACCGGCAGCAAGGAGGACTTCCTGCCGATCCTCGAACCGCTCACGCAGGCGGGCTGGCGGGTGTGCGCGATCGACCTGCGCGGGCAGCACGCCTCGGGTGGGCCCGCCGCGGAGTCGGCGTACACCCTGCAGGGCTGGGCTGATGATCTCGCCGATGTCGTGGCCGGACTCGGCGCGGACCGGGTGCATGTCGTCGGGCATTCGTTCGGGGGGCTCGTGGCGCGCCGGGCCGTCATCGCCGGGATGCCGGTTGCGAGCCTCACCCTGCTGTGTTCCGGACCGGCCGCGCTGCCACCGGAACGGCAGGGCGCGATTCCCCAGCTCATGGCCGTTCTGCCGGCGATGCCGCTGACGATGGTGTGGGCGGCCAAGGAGGCGATGGACCGGGCGAGCGGCTGGACACCGCCGAATGACGAGGTGCTGGCGTTCCTGCGGGAGCGCTTCATCGGCACCAGTCCGGGCTGCCTGCGCGCCATGGGGGGCATCCTCATGACCGCGGCGGACGAGACGGCGGCGCTGGCGGAGACCGGGGTGCCGATTCAGGTGGTGTACGGCGAGCACGACGACGCCTGGCCCGTGCCCGTGCAGGCGGATATGGCGAGACGTCTGGGCGTGGCACCGGTGGTCATCGCGGGAGCCGCGCACTCCCCCGCCGTCGAGGCGCCCGGCGAGCTGGTCGCACGCTGTGCGGATTTCTGGTCGCAGGTGTCACGGGCGTCCGCGGCGGGTATGACCGCGTCATGACGGGGACACGGCTGGCGATGTCCCTGCCGTGGTCTCCTGAGGCCCCCCGGCAGGCACGTCGCGAGCTCACCAGGGCCGCCACCGCGTGGGGGGTAGCCGAGTCGAGTGGATTCGATGATGCCCGGGTCGTGCTGTCCGAGCTGGTGACGAATGCCTTCCTGCATGGCCATCCACCGCTGCGCCTCGTCGCCGAGTGGCAGGGCGAGGCCCTGCGGCTCGAGGTGAGCGACGCTCACGCGGATGGCCAGCCCGAGCTGGTGACCGCCTCCGATGATGACGAGGGGGGTCGGGGACTGCTCCTCGTGGCCGGCCTGTCGACGCGGTGGGGCTGCGACCGACAGGCCGACCTCAAGGTCGTCTGGGCTGAGGTGGAGATCAGCTAGCCGGGGTGGAGGTGCCCAGGATCCGCCGGGCCTGCTCGATGACGTCGGCCTTGCAGTGGACGTCGTACCGCAGGGCCTGCAGGGACTGCCGGGAGATGAAGTCGCGCTGTCCGCGGGTCATGGCGTAGGACACGAGGCCGAAGACGATGCCGAACGCGGTGCCGTAGATGAGGCCGAGGCCGACGAGGGACCACGTGTCATCGGCCTGAGTCGCGAAGATGCTGACGAAGAGGCCGAGCAGGAGGCCGAACCAGGCGCCGGTGAGGGCCCCGCCGCCGGCTGCGCGACCCCAGGACATCCGGCCGAGGACGTTCTCGATGGTGCGCAGGTCGACACCGACGATGGCGATCTTGTCCACGGCGAACTTGTTGTCCGACAGGGTGTCGACGGCCTTCTGGGCCTCGGCGTAGGTGCTGAACGACGCCAGGACGGGGTCCTTCGTGGCATCGATCGGATTGGGCAGGGCGGGCATGATCACTCCAGGCGGTCGGGTCCCCCAGGTGCGGGGAGCGTCACTCGAGGCTACCCGCCGGGGCTGCGGTGGCGTAGCGTACGGCGGCATGAGCCTGACTGATGTCGCCCCCTCTCCCGTTGCCCTGCGCCCGTCAGCCCAGCGCGCGTTCGCGATCAGCGCGATCCTCGCCTGGCTGGGTGTCGCGGTGTCCCTCACCCTGAGCGTCTTCGGGGTCTACTCGTCGGTGCCG
>CAZLHZ010000330.1:0-2372 GCA_964559285.1 uncultured Actinomycetes bacterium
GCGGGACTGCAACATCCGAACATCGTCGCCGTTTACGACTGGGGCAAGGTCAACATCACGTACTTCATTGCGATGGAGTTCGTGAGTGGCAAGACGTTGGCAGAGATCCTCATCGATCGACGACAACTCACCCACACCCAGGCGGCCGACATCGCCCGCGACGTCGCCAGTGCGCTGGCCTTCGCTCACGACAACGGTGTCGTACACCGTGACATCAAGCCCGGCAACATCCTCGTCCGGGCAGATGGCGTGGTCAAGGTCGCCGACTTCGGCATCGCACGGGCACTCGACTCCTCGACGGATGAGGCCCTCACCCAGACGGGTCTCGTCATGGGAACCGCCGCGTACTTGTCGCCGGAACAGGCGCAAGGAGCCCAACCGGATCCGCGCAGCGACCTGTATTCACTTGGCGTCGTGATGTACGAGATGGTCGGCGGTCGACCCCCGTACGTCGGCGAGAACTCACTCAGCATCGCGTATCAGCACGTCCATTCGGTACCTGAACCACTGAAGAAGCTCAACCAGTTCGTGCCGCTCGAATTCGAGGCTGTTGTCGCCAAGTGCATGGCAAAGTCGGCTGACAAGCGATACCAAGATGGTCAGGCGCTGATCGACGACCTCCGCCGCGTGGAAGAAGGTGTCGACGTTCAAGCATTGAGTGGCCTGCGGACGTCGTCGACGACGGAGGCTCCGGGCACGACCGAAGCGATCCCGATGATCACGACAGAGGGTGTACTGCCTGCCACCGAAGAGCACGAAGTCATCGAGCGTTCGGCGCGCACCACGGCGCGTTACGTGTTCGGTTCTGCGCTCGGATTCATCGTGTTGCTCGCCGTCGTCGTGATCGGCGTGCGTGCACTCACGGGCTCGGGTGGAATGGTCGACGTACCCGAGACGATCGGACTGCAGTTCACCGAGGCTGAACAACTGATCATCGATGCGGGCCTCACCCCGGTCGGCAATCCCCAACCGACGACCGATGTCGAACCTGGAGTCGTCTACGGCCAGGAGCCAGGAGCGCTGACGCAAGTCGAAACCGGCTCACGAATCCTCCTCACCTACCAGCCCACCGAAACGGTCACGGTGCCCGCCATTCAAGGCATGCTCGTCGCGGACGCGACCGAGTTGCTCGAATCGATCGGTCTCGTGCTCACGATCACCGAGACCCGCGAGGACCCGACGATTCCCGCGAACCAGATCATCGTCCAGACGCCGTTGGCCAATGCCCTCGTCGCCGGTGGGAGCGAGATCAGCGTCGTGGTGTCGAGTGGCTCAGCGACCCTGACCATTCCCAACGTCCAGGGTCAGGCAGCGGATGCGGCGGCTCAACTCCCCGCGGCTGAGCCCTATGTCTTCGTCGTCACGGTGGTCGAAGAAACGAGCACGTCCGTCGACCAAGGCAGGGTGATCCGCACGGAACCAGTCATCGGCTCGGCGATTGCTCGTGGCTCCACGATCACCATGTTCGTCTCAGGTGCGTCGTCGAAAGTATCCGTTCCCCTCGTGGAGGGGCTGACGGAATCCGATGCACGCACCGCGCTCAACGCTTCTGGTCTCATTTGGGAGATCAAGTATCAAAACGTGCCGGCGGGTGATCCGAACCGTCGAGTTAGCGCACGGGCGAGGCGGCTCGTCGAAGGAAGTTCCTCACGATTTCATGTCCGTGTTGCGTCAGCACGCTCTCTGGATGGAACTGAACACCTTCGACGTCATACTCACGATGGCGCATACCCATGATCATTCCGTCATTCGTCGTAGCCGTGACCTCCAGTGACGACGGAAGGGATTCCCGCTCGACGACGAGGCTGTGGTAGCGAGTGGCCGCAAGAGGGCTGTCGAGGCCGGCGAACACTCCACGGCCTTCGTGGATGATCGACGACGTCTTGCCATGGACAAGCTCTGGTGCGCGCACCACCGTGCCACCAAAGACATCTCCGATGGCTTGGTGACCCAAGCACACACCGAACACCGGGGTCCTTCCGGCAAACGCTGAGATCGCCCCGCACAAGATGCCGGCGTCTTCTGGTCGTCCGGGTCCTGGCGACAACAACACGCCGTCGGGATGGAGCGCGACCGCCTCGTCGACGGTCACTTCGTCATTGCGCACGACCAGTGGTTCCGCACCGAGTTCACCGAGGTATTGGACGAGGTTGTAGACGAACGAGTCATAGTTGTCGATGACCAGTATCCGTGCCACCCATGTATCCTGCCCGTTCAACGGCCGCGAACAAACCCCATTTCGCACCTACACTGAATGGTGCATGGCACAACGAAAGCGTCGCACCGGTGGGCGAACCACCCCGAAGGGCACCAAGCCCGGTCACCTGCACGAAACACATCGCTTGGACCACGCGGATCCCAAGTCAATGCAC
>CAZLHZ010000330.1:2448-2883 GCA_964559285.1 uncultured Actinomycetes bacterium
TCATCCTGCTCTATTACCTCGGTTTCGTGCCGGGCGGTCGAAGCAACTGGTACCTGTTCGCTGGCCTTGCATCGGTGCTTGGCGGTTTATACACGGCAACCAAGTATCACTGATTTCCGTGAACGGATACCACGGTTACGTCTTCGACACGCAGAACCGGTGCTTCATCGGTCGTTTCGAGGACATGTACCGAGCCGAGAAGTCCGAACATTTCGATTCGTGGGATCAAGACAACCCACACCGACTTGATGCCCACCTCGTCCGGGCACTCGTTGACTCTCGCAATCCTCGTAACGTCGTCGATATTGGTTGCGGAAAGGGTTTTCTGACGTCCCTCTTGGCGCAACCGAATCGAACGGTTCTCGGATGTGATGTGTCGGAGACTGCTCTGAGCGTCGCACGGGAACGAAACCCGTCGGCACAGTTCAGCCACCT
>CAZLHZ010000331.1:0-2875 GCA_964559285.1 uncultured Actinomycetes bacterium
GATCTCGGGGCGGGTGTGGTGGGCCGCGGCGGGCCTCGTCGCGCTCGGGGCGATCGCGGGCGGAACCGTCGGCGCCTCCGTGGCCCGACGACTGCCGGCAACCGCCATGCGGATCGCGGTCGTCACCGTCGGCCTGCTCGCAGCCCTGTCGATCCTGCTGCGCCGATGACTCCCGTCGACGACTTCGCACGACTGACCGACGTGGAGTTTCGCACCTCGCACGAGGCCGCACACGGTCTGTTCATTGCCGAGGGGATCACCGTCATCGGCCGCGCCCTCGCGAGCGGGTTCACCCTGAGACATGCCATCTCGACGGCGCGCTGGCGCGCGCAGCTGGACCCCCTCCTTGCGGCGTACGCCTCATCCGAGGTCATCGAGGTCGATGACGAGCAGATGCGCGCGCTGACGGGATACCGGGTGCATCGCGGAGCACTGGCCTCGTTCGAGCGACGACCACTGCCCGACGTCGCCGACATCACTCGTGATGCGCGACTGCTGCTCGTGCTGGAAGACCTCGTCGACCATACGAATGTCGGTGCGATCTGGCGCTCCGCGGCAGCCCTGGGAGCCGATGCAGTTCTCATCAGCCCGGGATGCGCTGATCCGCTCTACCGACGTGCGATCCGGGTGTCGATGGGCTCGGTGCTCACCCTGCCGTGGACGCGGGCCCGCTCCTGGCCGGACGACCTCTGTCAGCTCGCACGGCAGGGCTGGTCCGTCGTCTCGCTCACCCCCGATGAGGCGGCACCGGACATCGCGACCCTCGCACGCGGAGCGCGCACCGCCCTCATCATCGGGACGGAGGGATCCGGGGTGAGCCCGGCCGCACGCGCAGCCTGCACCCATCAGGCCCGCATCCCGATGCGCCGCACCACCGTCGTCGACTCGCTCAATGCGGCCGCAGCGGCCGCGGTCGCGCTCTACGCCCTCGGCCACGAGCACGGCCCGCCACCGACCCCGCACGGTGGCTAGGGTGGCGAGGTGACCGCCGACCCGCAGCCCACCGACCGGATCTGGACGATCCCCAACGCGCTGAGCTTCGCGCGCCTGCTCGGGATCCCAGTCTTCCTGTGGCTCATTCTTGGCCCGCAGGCGGATCTCTGGGCGGTCGTCCTGCTCCTCATCTCCGGATTCACGGACTGGCTGGACGGTGTGGTCGCGCGAGCCACGGGCCAGGTGAGTCGGCTGGGCGCGATCCTGGATCCTGCGGTCGATCGGCTCTACATCGCGGCGGCCCTCATTGCCCTCGTCCTGCGGGGCATCGTGCCGTGGTGGATCCTCGCGCTGCTGCTGGGCCGCGACCTTCTCCTGGCGACCCTGCTGCCGGCGCTGCGCCGCCGCGGGCTCGTCGGGCTGCCCGTGCACTACCTCGGCAAGGCGGCTACCTTCGCCCTCCTGTGGGGATTCCCCTTCGTCCTGCTCGGTGCGGGCAGCAGCGGGCTGGCCGAGGCGAGCCGCGCCTTCGGCTGGGCCTGTGTGCTGTGGGGCACTGCCCTCTACGTGTACGCCGGAATCCTCTACGCACTCCAGGCACGTCGACTCCTGCGCGCGGAGCAGCCGGATACCCCGGCCAGACCCGCGTGAGGCGACGATCCGGCATGATGACCTCGTCGACCCGGCCAGCGGGTCGGGTGTCCGGCACTGAATGGAGACCGCGTGCTTCCCGACGACCTGCGCTACACCGCTGAACACGAGTGGGTCCGCTCTGAAGCGGACGGCACCGTGACCTTTGGTGTCACCGACTACGCCCAGAATGCCCTGGGGGACATCGTGTACGTCGCCCTGCCGCGCACCGGAAGTCGTCTGACCGCAGGTGCCGCCTGCGGCGAGATCGAGTCCACCAAGAGCGTGAGCGACATCTACGCCCCCGTCACCGGTGAGGTGGTCGAGGTCAACGCCGCCCTTGAGGGTGCGCCAGAGCTCGTCAACCAGTCGCCCTACGACAGTGGCTGGATGGTGCGCGTGCGCCTCGACGGACCACAGGATGAGAGCCTGCTCTTGGCCGCTGCCGCCTATGGCGCCCTGATCGGGGAGTAGCTGTGGCTCTGGTGTGCCCGTCTTGCTCGCAGCCCGTCGAGCCGGTCGATCGCTTCTGCAGCGAATGCGGGCACTCCCTGCCTCTGGACCTCGGTGGCGAGCACACCCTCACCGGATCCCTGCCCGGCCCCATCATCTCGTCCGGGTCGCTCATCCCGGTCGGCTTCGGCCGGGTCGCGGGACTGCCTCTGGGACAGGCCGTGCTTGTGGTCGCGGGCGGGCCGGGCGAGGGGGCGCACTTCGTGCTCGCGGAGCGATCGGTGACCGCGGGACGGGCTCCGGACTCGGACCTGTTTCTCGACGATGTCACGGTGAGCCGGCGACATGCGTTCTTCCGCCGGGTCGATGACGTCTGGGAGGTGGAGGACGCCGGGAGCCTCAATGGCACCTACGTCAACCGTGAGCGCGTGGATCGCCGGACACTGTCCGGCGGTGACGAGGTGCGCATCGGGAAGTACCGCTTCGTTTTCCTCGTCTCGGACGGCCCGAGGGCATGAGTCAGGCCTCACGAGCCGCCACCGGAATCGGGATCGGGGAGGTGGTCGGCAGTCTGCGACCCGAGTTCCCCGACGTCACCCTCTCCAAGGTCCGCTTCTTGGAGTCCGAGGGGCTCATCGCGCCGCGGCGCACCGCCTCCGGCTATCGCCGCTACACGCACACCGATGTCGAGCGGCTTCGTGTCGTCCTGCGTTTGCAGCGCGACCACTACCTGCCCCTCAAGGTCATCCGCGACCAGTTGGAGGAGTTCGACCCGGAGGAGCAGCCGGAGGTGGCCACACCCCTGCTGCGACCGGAGACGTTCCGGCCTCCCCGGTCGCCGCTGCGCCTGACCCGGCCC
>CAZLHZ010000332.1:0-2873 GCA_964559285.1 uncultured Actinomycetes bacterium
GCTGCCGCTAGCCGCTATTCCCAACGTCCTGCTGACCCTAGAGAAGCTCGGTGGACCGATCTCCATCAACCCTTCCGAGGGGCCGTTCTGGAATCTTCAGGAATGGGGCCTGGTCGCCAACTAGCGAAAACGCGTGGGTCGGCACCGATAATGATCGGTGTCGGCCCACGCCGCATCACTGGCTCAACAGCGCATTGAGTGAAGGGAGACATCACCCAAGTGCTGAACTTTGCTCTCCGCCGTCTCCTCTACTCAATCCCCGTCATCCTGGTGGGCAGCCTCATCCTCTTCTGGGCCGTCCGCGCGGTCTTTGATCCCCTGCTCAAGCTCCGACAGATTCGCGATCCGGAGGTGATTGCACGGGAGACCGAGCGGCTTGGTCTTGATCAAAGCATCTTCGTTCAATACTGGCGCTGGCTGACCGGATTCATCACCGGCGACTGGGGTACCAGCAGTCGCACATCCGGCCCTGTGCTTCCGATGATCCAATCCGCACTCGCAGTCACACTTGAATTGCTCGTCTGGAGCCTGCTCTTCGCGACGATCGCTGCGGTCCTTGTCGGCGTGTGGTCGGCACTGCGTCAGTACTCGCCCTCTGACTACGCACTCACAACGCTCGCCTACATCGGCCTGGCAATTCCCGCCTTCTGGTTCGGGCTGATTCTCATTCAATTTCTTGCCGTTTGGCCGCAGCAGCTATTTGGCTGGTCAGAGCCGCCCTTCTACTTCATCGGCCTGTCGTCAGCCGACAAGGAGGAGAGCCTGCTTGATGCGGCGCGACATATGGTCCTGCCCATCCTCACCCTCACCGTCGGTCTGGTCGCCGTCTGGAGCCGGTTCACCCGGACGTCAATGCTGGACGCGCTGTCCAGTGACTACGTCCGCACGGCTCGCGCCAAAGGAGTCCCCCGGCACCGCGTGGTGATCCACCACGCTTTACGCAATGCGTGGGGACCTCTCATTACCGTCATCGCAATCGACTCAGCACTGCTGATCGGTGGATTGCTGGTGACCGAACAGGTCTTCTCGATCCCGGGCATGGGGCGTCTGTTCCTGGAGTCGCTGCTGGCTGGCGACGTCTTCGTTCTCATGCCGTGGATGCTCATCGTGGCTATGGCCGTGATCGTCCTCAACTTCATGGCCGACATCGCGCATGCCTTGCTCGATCCACGGGTGCGGCTGACGTGAAGACCACCTCACCATCCGAGCAGGGTCGAGCGGCAACGACTACACGGGGCAGCCGTCCGGGCTTTTGGCGTCGTTTTCGGCGGCACCGACTCGCGGTGGTCGGAGCGGCTATCCTCGGCTTCCTCGCTTTATGCTGTTTCGCCGCTCCGATCATCGCCCCCTACCCCAAGGACCAGCAGGATCTCCTGCTTGGCCCGACCCCCCCGAGCGCAGCACACTGGCTTGGGACCGACGAACTAGGCCGCGACTACCTGACCGAGATCCTGTATGCGGGACAGGTCTCGCTACTCCTTGCAATTTCGGTGGCGATCCTGGCCACCGCGATAGGCGTAATTGTCGGCGCCGTCGCTGGCTACGAGGGTGGCTGGGTCGACGACTTGTTCATGAGGGTCACCGATCTCTTCCTCATCGTTCCGGCTATCGCGATTCTCGCCCTGGCCCTCGAAGGACTTGGACGCAATCTCGTATCAATCGTCCTAGTTCTAGCCCTGATCGGCTGGACGTACATGGCTCGCATAGTCAGGGGTCAGGTGGTCTCCTTGCGGGAACGCGACTTCATTGACGCCGCGCGGGTGATTGGTGCCACGAAGGCCCAGATCCTCGCCAGGCATGTGCTCCCGAATCTGGGCGGCGTTATCGCTGTGAACATGGCGATCGCCGTGGCCGGCGCAATCCTCATCGAATCCACATTGAGCTTCCTTGGCTTCGGGGTTCAGCCTCCCCAGACAAGCTGGGGGAACATGCTCAGTCAGGCGTCCGGTCTCATCGGCACCTCCAAGGTCTACCTACTGTACTTCCCTGGCCTTTTCATTCTCGTGACCGTGCTCGCTGTCAACTTCGTTGGCGACGGCCTGCGCGATGCTCTTGATCCTCGATCGGGCACTGGCGCACGTCCTCAGGGTCTGTCGTGATACCACCTCACGATGCAGCGGCGCCCCTGCTTGAGGTAGCCAACCTGTCGGTGTCCTTCATCTCGCGCGAGGAGACCATCGAGGCCATCACCAACGTCTCCTTGACTATTGGCACCAGGGAGTGCCTCGGGGTTGTGGGAGAGTCCGGCTCAGGCAAGAGCCTCACTGGCGCCGCCATCATGGGGCTCTGGCCCTCCAATGCACTGGTCACCGGGTCGATAAAGCTGTTCGGCCAGGAGCTCATCGGCGCGAGTGAACGAGAGCTCAGACGCATCCGCGGTCGCCGGATCTCGCTGATTTCCCAGGACGCCCTGACGGCATTGAATCCCGTACACACCGTTGGCAAGCAGATCGCCGAGGCCATTCATGTTCATGACCCATCGGTCTCCCGAGCAGACCTGCGTCAGAGGTCGTTGGACCTCCTTGGCCTCGTCGGTATTCCCAACCCATCACGACGAATTGACGACTACCCCCATGAGTTCTCCGGCGGTATGCGACAGCGGGTGCTCATTGCCATGAGCGTCGCGAATGAGCCCGACCTCATCATTGCGGATGAACCCACGACCGCACTCGATGTGACCGTCCAGGCCCAGATTCTCGATGTTTTGGCACGTATCCAGGATCGTACGGCGAGCTCGATGATGCTCATCACCCACGATCTTGGTGTCGTCGCAGGCGTGGCCGATCGCGTGGCAGTGATGTACTCCGGGAGAATTATTGAAGAGGGTACGACGGACGACATCTTCTACGCGACCGCTCATCCCTACACCCGCG
>CAZLHZ010000333.1:0-1450 GCA_964559285.1 uncultured Actinomycetes bacterium
CTCGGTGCGGAGTCGGAGTCGGGATTGCGCTGGCCCGATCTCGTGACCGCCCGCGGCCGGATCGCCGTCTCAGCCTTCGCGCCGGCTCTCCCGACGGTCCACGGGGTGAGCGTCGTCTCCTGGGATCGCCGACCTGTGAGCCCGAGCAGCGAGGCACTGACCTCGATCATCGATGCGGGTCGGCGTGGTTTTGACCTCGTGGTCGTCGATGCCTCACGGACCTTCATTCCGCTGCCGGACACGTCCGGTCACATCGGACCTGATGGCGACACACTGATGCCCGCCGTGACTCTGCCCGCCATCGACACGGTGGTCCTCGTCGTTCCGACCGAGGTCCGGGCGGTGACCGGCGCCGCCCAGCTGCTCCCCAAGCTGCGTGAAGCAGGTGCGGACATCTGCCTTGCAGTGCGGACACTCCCGACGTCGATGGTCGACGATGCCCTCATCAGCGAGGCGCTGGCGCTTCCGATCGCGGTGCGGATCGACGACGATCCCGCAGTCACCGGTTCCATCGACTCCGGAGAGCCGAAGCTCTCCGGTGATCGCAGCTCGATTGGCCGGGCGGCTGCGGATCTGCTTCGGGCGTGGGGATTGGGCGACGGACACGTGGTGAGCAGCGCCGCATGACCCTCGACGCGGCGGTGCTGCCGGCGGGCACCGGGTGGGCGACGTCGCAGCTCGTCGAGCGCGTGCGACATCGTCTGATCCAGGAGCAGGCGGAGCCGAGTGTTCCGAAGGTGGCTGCGCTCCTGCGATCCGAGGGCGTGGTGCTCGGTGACGACATGATGCTCGATCTGGTGGAGCGACTGCGTGCCGAACTCACCGGTCTCGGGGTGCTGGAGCCGCTGCTGCGGCTTCCTGATGTCACGGACATCCTGATCAACGGCCCGACACAGGTGTGGCTCGATCGAGGCAGCGGGCTGCAGCCAGCGGATGTGCGATTCAGCGATGACGGGTCGGTGCGACGGCTGGCCCTTCGCCTTGCGGGAATGGCCGGACGTCGACTGGACGAGTCAGCGCCATTCGTCGATGCGCGATTGCCCGACGGGATCCGGATGCATGCAGCGATCCCTCCGGCGAGTCCTGCCGGGACCGTGATCTCCCTGCGCATTCCGCGACGTCGCGCCCTCACCCTCGAGGAGCTCGTGACGATGGGATCACTGCCTCGCGAAGGTGTGCGGGTCCTGCAAAGTCTCATCAGCGCACGCATCGCCTTTCTGGTCACCGGTGGAACCGGCACGGGGAAGACCACGATCCTGTCGGCGCTGCTGGGCCTCGTCGAGCCGCAGGAGCGACTCCTGCTTGTCGAGGACACGGGTGAGCTCCAGCCGGATCATCCCCATGTGGTCCGGTTGGAGACACGTCCCGCGAATGTCGAGGGGGCCGGGAGCATCTCGATGCAGACCCTCGTCCGACAGGCGCTGCGGATGCGACCGGATCGGCTCGTCGT
>CAZLHZ010000333.1:1460-2853 GCA_964559285.1 uncultured Actinomycetes bacterium
ACCTGAGGTCATCGACCTGCTGACGGCGCTGAACACGGGACATGAGGGCGGCTGCGCCACCCTGCACGCGAACTCCGCCGCGGATGTTCCGGCACGACTTGAAGCACTCGGGTTCATGGCCGGACTCGATCGCGCCGCGATCCATGCCCTTGCGTCCGCCGGATTGTCGGCGGTCGTCCACGTGTGCCGCGACCGGCGGGGACGTCGACGGGTGCAGGGCGTGCATGTCATCGACCGCATCGACACAGGTCTGCGTGTGCTCCCGGCTGTGGAGTTCGGCGACACCGTGAAGGTCTACGCCGAGGCTGAGCGGCTGGCCGATCTCGGAGTGCGGACGGGGTGAATCGATGATTCCGCTTCTCCTCTCGGCGCTGATCTGTGCCCTGGCCGTCGCCCTGTGGATCCCACCCGCGGCAGGCCATCGCGTGGAGCGCATCCTCGGCGGGGAATCCGCGTTGAAGTCCTGGTCGCTGAGGGTGCAGTCGATCGCCCGGACCGGTCGCGCCTTTGTCCGCAGGATGGGGGTGCAGGGTCGCCGGCATCGGGAAGGGGAGCGGGAGCGCGTCGTCGAGATGATCCACGCCCTCTCCTATGAAATAGCGGCGGGACAGCCTCCGCACCGGGCACTGGAACGGGTCCTCACGCCGCTGAATCCGGGTGAGTCGTGTGTGGCACCGCACACTCTCGCGGCCGTGCGCTACGGCGGCGATGTCGCGGCGGCTCTGCGCAGTGACTCTGCCCGGGCACCGCTCCTGCTGGGTGTCTCGGTGTGCTGGGAGGTGTCGACGCGATCCGGGGCGGGGCTGGCTGATGCGCTCACCCGCCTGTCGGCAACCGCACGAGTCGTCGCTGACGCCCAATCGGAGATCGAGGCCCAGCTGGCCGGGCCACGCGCGTCGGCGCGGATGATGGCACTGCTTCCGCTCCTGGGTGTCGCCCTCGGCATCGCGCTCGGTGCTGATCCGCTGTCCTGGCTACTGACCACGTGGGCGGGCTGGCTGTGCGCGATCACGGGAGGGCTCCTCACCGCCGTCGGCGTCCTCTGGACAGGTCGGATTGCGCGCCGCGCAGAACGGGCGCTGTGGTGATGGTCGAACCAGCATCGATCGCGGCGGCACTGAGCATCGGGTCTGCCATGTGGCTGCTCCTGCCCGATGTCGACCAGCCTCGGGCACGACTCGTCGATCTCATGAGTCCGGCAGAATTGCGCGTCGACACTGTTGAGGTGAAGCGCCGTCATGCCGTCATCACCCCGCGTCGTGCCGCTGTGCTGGCCGGAGTCACGGTGGCGATCCTGTGGTGGGGCGGGGGAGGTTTGATCGCAGGTGCCCTCCTCACCGTGATCCTGCCACCGCTCCTCGGGCGATTGGAGTCCCGACAGCAGCGACAGCGC
>CAZLHZ010000334.1:0-2844 GCA_964559285.1 uncultured Actinomycetes bacterium
AGCCCATCTGCACCGACGGCTGGCTCGACGTCACCGTGCCGACGGACGACGGATCGCAGGTGGTGCGCGTCGGAATCGAGCGCGTGCATCTGGAGGAAGACACCGGCAAGCTCACCCACGCCGGTGGGGCGACGGGTCGCATCCACGGGGCGGACTACTCCCTTGTGGACTACAACCGCGCCGGGATCCCGCTCGTGGAGATCGTGACCAAGACCGTGACGGGGACGGGGGCGCTGGCACCTGCTGTCGCCCGCGCCTACGTCACCGAGCTGCGTGATCTCATGCGGGCGCTGGCCGTCTCCGACGTCAAGATGGAGGAGGGGTCACTGCGCTGTGACGCGAATGTGTCCCTCAATCGCCCTGGCGAACCGTGGGGCACGCGGACGGAGACCAAGAACGTCAACTCCCTGCGCTCTGTCGAGCGGGCAGTGCGCTCTGAGGTGGAGCGGCAGGCGGCGGTCCTTGATGCGGGTGGCCGGATCACCCAGGAGACCCGTCACTTCCACGAGGACACCGGCGTCACCACCTCGGGCCGATCCAAGGAGCATGCCGAGGACTACCGCTACTTCCCCGAGCCCGATCTGGTGCCCATTGCGCCGGATAAGCAGTGGGTGGAGGAATTGCGGCTCACCCTGCCGGAGCAGCCGTCGGTGCGGCGAGCGCGACTTGCGGTGGAGTGGGGGATCGGCGATTTCGAGATGCAGTCGCTCGTCAACGCTGGTGTCCTCGACCTCGTCGAGTCGACGGTGGCGGCAGGTGTCGCTTCGGATGCAGCCCGCAAGTGGTGGGCCGGGGAGCTCACCCGCGTGGCCAATGAGCGCGGCGTGGAGGTCGCGTCGCTGCCGGTGTCGCCCGCTGACATCGCCCGCGTGGAAGAGCTGATCGCCTCTGGCGCCCTCAACGACAAGCTGGCACGCCAGGTGTTTGAAGGCGTCCTGGCGGGGGAGGGCTCACCCGATGAGGTCGTGACCGCGCGGGGACTGGCTGTCGTGTCCGACGATGGTGCACTGCTTGTGGCAATCGATGAGGCATTGGCCGCGCAGCCCGATGTCGCGGAGAAGATCCGCGGTGGCAAGGTTGCGGCGGCGGGTGCGGTGGTCGGTGCCGTCATGAAGGCAACCCGCGGTCAAGCGGATGCGGCGAAGGTCCGAGAGTTGCTGCTGGAGCGCCTCGGGGTGAGCGAAGGATGATCAGGTCAGGTTGAAGTAGAGCTCGCGAGAGTTGTAATTTGAGTCATAGTAGTTGACTCGTAATTTGAGGCCCTTGAGTTTCTTGCTGGGAACGATGAAGACGGCGTCCGCTTTTCCAGATCGGCCTTGGTATAACTCAAGACCGCTCATTTCAGCGGGAATCACGGCAGAGGCCTCGTCGATGAATGCACCTGTCTTCGGGAGCAGTTGGAAGTCGTACTCCAGCCAAGGCCCGCCGCTTCCGGCTGCAATCCTCTTGAACGTATGTCGAGCCAGCGGGCGGGCTGTCATTGAACATGTTCTCGGCGAGAACGATGCCCGTTGCGTTCGTGTTGACTTTCGCCACCTTGATGGTGAAGTCCCCAGCCTTTGTCGCCGCAGGTAGCGGTGCTGCAGTAGCGAGGTGCGAGCCCGAAAGACCCGGGCCAAGTGCTAACGAAACAGCCATGATGCCGCTTGCAATGGCGCTAGTTCGAAGTCTCGTGGTCAACGTAACCTCCAACAGGATATTTGCTGCAGACTATGGGCAGGGTTGAGGTTCGGCAAGTGATTCCTGGGGTACGTTCTGTGCAACCTGAAGCAGAGGAGTCACCATGACTGAGCAGACCCCCCATCCCGCCCCGGGCTGGTACCCCGACCCGGAAGGTGGTGCCGCGCAGCGCTATTGGGATGGCCAGTCGTGGGCGCCTCCCGCCGCTCCTGCCGTGCCGAGTCCCCCGGTCAAGAAGCGCAAGACCTGGCTCATCGTCCTCATCATCGTGCTGGCGGCTGTGCTGCTGCTCGTCGGCGGATGTGCCGCCCTCGTGGCCTTCGTGTTCAACAAGGCGTCGCAGGCGATCGACCCGGCGAACAACTCGCGGACGGGGCTGTCCGACGGTGCCTACCTCATGGAGCCGACCGCGCAGATCAAGATCAATGAGAACTGCTCGTTCACGGGTGTGCCCTACGACACCGACGGGGCGAAGGTCACGAGTGACACGGTGACCGTTGTGGGATCCGGGCCGATGCAGTGCGGTGGATCCGCCGCAGACATCTCGACCGTGGTCTTCGAGGTGAATGGCGGAGTCGCGTCGATCGTCGCGGTGGAGTAGACCGCTAGGCGATGGCGAGCACGGCCACAGCTCCCGCCGCGAGGATGAGGCCGACGATCTGGACCCGGTGCAGGCGCTCGTGCAGGAACCCGGTAGCGAGCAGCACGGTGAACGCTGGGTAGAGCGAACTCACCACGGACACGATCGCGATATCGCCGGCGCGGATGGCCAGGAGCATGAACACGGTGGCTGCGGCCTCGAGAGCACCCGCCAGCATCGCCGTACGCACCGCGCTCCTGTCACCGGTGAAGCTGCGTCGTCCGACGAGGAAGATGAGGATGAAGACCGTGGAGGCCAGCGTCCGACTGATGAGGGTGGGGAAGAGGCCGCTGTCGGTGGGGGTCATCTTGTAGGCGAGCAGGCTGGCCGTGATGAACAGACCGGAGAGCAGGGCGAGAATGAGGGCCAGTGCGCTCGGGGCGTGGGTGTGACGCTGGATGGCACCGCTCACAAGGACCACTGCAATGAGGGCGGCCACGATGGCGCCGATCGCCAGCGGGCTCAGCTCCTCATGGAAGAGCACGGCTCCCGCAATGGAGCCGAGGACTGCCGAGACGATCGCC
>CAZLHZ010000335.1:0-2839 GCA_964559285.1 uncultured Actinomycetes bacterium
GGCGAGACCTCGCCTTCGGTCCGGTGGGCGGCGTACGCTCAGGCCACGCCACCCGGATGGAGGCCCCATGGCCAGAACCCGTATTCCCCTCGCTGCCGCCCTCACCTGCCTCCTCGTGGCCGGAGTCCTCGTCCCGGTCACCGCCGGAGCTGCTGAGAGTCGCTATCGCGACTACTACTCGGCCTGCACCGTTGCCGCCGACGACACGGCTGAGATGGAGTGGGTTAATCCCACCCTCGAGCCTGCGGACATCGTCGCGACCCCGTCCCTCACCGAAGCCGGAGCGATCGACGTCTCGTGGACCATCCCGGAGGCGGCCGACACGCCCACCCGCTGCTTCGTGATCCAGTGGCGCGCGACCGACAAGTCGGAGACGGGCTTCATCGGGAGTATCAGGATCGGCCGGGGCCTGTCCGAGGGCGACACCCAGCGCCACACCCTCACCGGTCTCACCCCTGGGCTGGAGTACAAGGTCAAGGTCGCCGCGCTCAGCAGCGTCATCGGCGAGTGGGGCTGGGCCAACCTGACGGACGAGGGCTATCCCACCCCCGTGCCCGTGTACGCCGCCCCCAGTGCACCCGCGATCACGGTCTCCCTCGATAAGCGCACAGCCTCGGTGTGGTGGACCGAGCCGGACGATTTCGGCTGGGCGGACGCCCTCGCCGGCTACACGGTGCAGATGAAGCAGGACACCAAGCCCTGGACCACGATCTGCGGCTCCGGCAGTGAGCTCATCGATCTTGCCGACCAGGGCTCCCCCTGCACGCGTGGCAATCTCACGTGGGGTTCGGACTACCAGTTCCGAGTGTCGGCGACAAGCGACATCCTCGACGGCCAGGGCCTCGCGAGCGAGTGGGCCACCTCCGAGGTGTTCACCCCATCCACGACCCCGGAGGCTCCGGACGAGCCCGATGTCGAGATTGATGGCAAGAAACTCATCGTCATGTGGGATCGGCCCGACGAGCGCGGCGCCCCCCTGCAGAAGTACGAGGTCACCTGGTCGGTCAAGGGCCAAAGGAGCGGCGGAAGCAACGACGACATCGCACCGGGCAAGACGACGTTCACCACCCCGAATCTCATCGCGGGAAATGTCTACGAGATCACCGTCCGGGCGAAGAATCGCAACGGCTGGAGCGAGCCGTCACCGATCGTCGAGATCCCGATCATCGATGTGCCTGGCCCAGCACGGGACCTTGCAGGACGGGCCGACGACCGTTCGGTCGCGCTGTCCTGGCGTCCGCCGTCCGATAAGGGCGAGAAGACCGGCTCGATCTCGGGCTATCGGATCGAGGTGTCGACCGATCGCGGCACGTCCTGGGACACGGTCAAGGAGGTCGGCAACGTCACGTCGTTCACCGCGAACAAGCTGACAAACGGTGAGTCCTATCAGTTCCAGGTGTCGGCCCTCTTCCGCTACGAGGTCACGGGCAAGGGCGGGAAGAAGAAGGCCTATGAGCTCGTCGGTGAGCCGGCGATGACGAAGGCCATCACACCGTTCACCTCGTCGACGGAACCGCGCAACCTGAGCACCCGCGTGGGGAACCGATCGATCACGCTCAGCTGGGAGATGCCGCGAGATCTGGGCGGCACGCCGCTGAAGAAGTGGATCGTCGAGCAGACAGACAACGGCGGGCGCACGTGGGTGCGCGTGGACGCACCAGGAAAAGCTGCGACGAGTATCACGCTCTCCGGTCTCGTCATCGGCAAGGGCTACCAGTTCCGGGTCACCCCGGTGACCGAGGGTGACGGAACCGACCTCAACGGTGACTCCGCGAGGACCACCGAGGTCAAGGCCGATGGACTACCGGGGAAGCCGTTCGTCCTCGCCAGTTCGACGACAGCCAAGCGCATCTCCGCCTCGTGGACGAGGCCAGCTGGCGGCAGTGTCTCCGCCACGACGCTGCGGGTACGCCTGCAGGGGTCAGCGGTCTGGACGACCTACTCGCTGGGCACGGCTACGTCTTGGAACCAGGCCGGCTTCACGTCATCCCGGACCTACGAGATCCAGCTCCAGCTGTCCAACTCCCTCGGCAGCGGCGACTGGTCGAGTTCCGCCACAGTCAGGGTGAGGTAGCACCTGGCCAGATCACGGCCCCCCTCGAGGCCGTCGGCGACAGCCCCGCGTACCGCGCGGACCTCTCTCGCCGACGGCCTCGGCGCTGTGCTCGCTCTGGCAATCGTGCTGGCCGTGCCTCTCTTCGGATCAGTCACGGCCACACGTCAGGCTGTCGTCGTCGTGGGTGCAGCGCTCATTGCCCCGTTCGCCCTGCAGCGACTGCGCCCCTTCGCCCATCTGCGCACCTCTCACCGTGTGGTCCTCGCACTGGCGTGGGGTGTGGCCTTGTGGGTACTCCTGTCCGGCATCATCACCTCGGCCACCGGGCGCGGATCCTGGATCGTCTCGCTCTACGGCTACGCCGGCCGCGGTGACGGTGTCCTCACCGCACTCGCCGTGGCCATCCTGCTCACCGCCGCCCTCACCCTCGCGTCAACAGAGCTGCCCCGCCTCCTCATCTGGATCGTCATCGCGGCCACGCTGTCAGGCGTTGCGACTCTCATCCAGGCACTGCAGGCGATGGGCCGCGGGCCGTCGGGACTGCCGGGCCTCATGGGCAACTCCAACTTCGGTGCTGCCCTGTCCGGTATCACCCTGGTCCTCGCGATCGCTCTGGCGATCACCGCCCACCGCACACAGTCACGCTCGTGGATCGTCTGGACGGTGTGCTCGATCATCCTCGCCATCTCCCTCCTCGTCTCCGGTCCGCGTCAGGGACCCGGCAGTGCGCTGGCTGGCCTCATCGGCGGTGCACTCATCGCGCTGCGATGCTCCACGCAGCAG
>CAZLHZ010000336.1:0-422 GCA_964559285.1 uncultured Actinomycetes bacterium
CGGGACCGGGAAATTTTGCGGATCATGAAGGAGGAGACCGGCGTGGGTGTGCCGGAACTTCTCTACCGGGATCTGCCGCGGATGCTGCCGCCGGAGCTGGAGCTCACCGCCCTGCGAATCTGGCTGGATGAGAAAGCGGCCGTGGGCGAGGCGCCCCAGGCCGTCTGGAAAGTGGAGATGACGGGGCGGACGATCCAGCCCAATACCCCGGTGGTCACCCCAGTGAACCAGTTTTTGGACCGGCTCCGGGACATCCCCTGGCGGATGCAGGTTCTGGGGACCAGCCTGGAGGACCAGCCGAAGGTGAAGGTGCCGGATTTTGCCAAGGCGCCGGGCCAATTTTACCTGCTGGTGGAGCTCCGATGAGCGCACCCCGGACCCTGCGCCGCCGGTTGGAGGATTTTCTGGTTCACCCGGCCATT
>CAZLHZ010000336.1:432-2838 GCA_964559285.1 uncultured Actinomycetes bacterium
GGGCCTGCTGGCGGTGCTGGGCGTGTGCCTCTTTGCTCTGGGGGAGGCGGTGGTGCATCCGGTGCGAAAACGCGTGGAGGAGGAGAAGAAAAAGCTGTCGGATCGCAATGCCCAGGTGGCGGCGCTGCAGGGCCGTTTCACCCAGGCGGAGAGGAGGGACGTGGAGACGCAGATCGAAGGATCGCGGAAGACGATGCCATCCGGCCTGCCGGGCCTGCGAAAGGTGATGCTGGAGATTTCCGATTACTTCAAAAAGAACGGGTGGGGAGGCCGACTGATTCCTTCGGCCCCCGTGACAATGAACCCCGCCCTGCCGGAGTTGCAGGTGCTGCGGCTGCGGATCGAGGCCCAGACTCCCCGGCGATATGCAGAGAACCCATCCGATGGGGCGGAGGGCCGGGTGGCCAAGCTGCTGCGGATGATTGAAACGCTGCCTTACCCGCATCTGGTCACCCGGGTGGAGATCGGGATGGGGGGGCGGGACCGTGACCAACAGATCTTCCTGGAGGTTCTGTTCTTCCAGCTGCCATGAGACAGCTGATCAACAACCCGCGCTTTGTGCTGGCCATGGTGGGGCTGGCCGGGCTGCTGTTCGCCTGGCAGTACGTGCCGTTGGACTGGGCCAGGCAGTGGGAAAATCTGCTGTTGGGGGAGGTGGCCCAAATCACTGCGGAACGGGAAGAGTCGGCCCCGGAGAAAGAAATCCCGGCCACCAAGCTGCTGGGGGCACGGCCTAAGAACCTTCCGCCGGATGCGGACAAACTGATCAGCAACTTCAGTCTCGATCGGGCCCTGTTTCCGGTGCCAGCTTCGCCGGCGGAAAAAAAGTGGCAGCAGCAGGATGAGGGTCCCCGGTTTCCCGCCGGACTCCGGCTTGAGGCGGTCTACGATGACGGGAATCAACCCGCGGCGGTGCTCAGCGGCAACATTGTCCGGGTGGGGGACTATCTCCGCGGAGCCCAGGTCACCCGGATCACCCGGGAAAGGGTGACCTTCCTGTGGATGGATGCTTACCACGACCTGTCGCTGGGCGGGGACACCGGGGTCCTGGAAAAGCCAAAGGAGCCGATTCCGGAAGATGCGGCGCCCTCCTGCAGGGGGAACTGGAGCGTCTGCGGGAGCTGCAAAAGTTGTTGGAGATGCCTGCCAAATTACTGAAAGGTTCTGAACAGGTCGCACCCCGCTAACTTTCAGGCCTCCGTGGCGGGAGTTTAGGGTTTCTATTGCGTGAAAGTTTTTCGGATTTTTGGATTGGGATGGCTGGCGGGGACGCTGGCAGTTCAGGCAATGGATGTGGACCAGCGGACCCTCCCCGCTTGGACCAACTACCTCAACAGCAAGACCAGCCTGCGCGGTCCCCAGGGCCCGGGTTGGAGCCAGGCCCGGGGAGCCCAGGCACTGCTGGAAGAGGATCTGAGGAGAATTTATTTCCAAGCCCTGGCCTCCGGCGATGCGGTCACCCAAGACCAGACCTTGGAGGAGCTGATGGTGGTGAATCCCAAAAATCCCGATTATCCACAGTGGAAAAAACTGCTGGAGCAGTCTCGCCGTCCCCCGGAAGAGAAGGAGGCGGTCCTCGGCTCCCGTCCTGCCGCCGCCCGGCAGACCAGCGGAATGGGGAGGCTGACGACCCCGGGCCCGGAATTTTTTTACGAATGGGACTTGGCGATGCCCCCGGAGGTTCAGGCCGAGGTGCTGCAGCAGCTGGAAAGCTGGCGGCGGAAAAAAAACTCAGGATGGTCCAAGGTGCAGCTGCGGGTGGGCCCTTCCTCCGCCGGTCCCGAAGGGTGGAGGCGTGTCACGGTCTACCCGTTGACCCTTTGGCAGGCTAACGAGCTGACCACCGTGGTCCGGGGCCACTACGAAAAGCTGGGTTCCGGCAAATGGAAGAGCCCGGCCCCCGATCTGGCGCAAATGTCTCCTGGAGTAGGTCAACCCGCGACGGACCCAGGGGAGGACAGACTGGCCCGGATGGTCCGCCGCGGTCAGGGCCAGGGCAAGCAGGGAACCAGTTCCGAGCCCACCTACAGCTTCACGGCCAAAGGCCTCCCGGTGCTGGATGCGCTGGCACTGTTCGGCCGGCTGAACCAGCTGAACATCGTGCCGGATCCCGAGGTGCAGGGGACGGTCACGGTGGATTTCCGGGGGTTGTCGCTGGACAAGGCGATGGAGGCGATTCTTGAATCGCTCGGCGCCTACGCGGAAGGCGAAGGCGGGTTGATCCGGGTGCGTGGGTTGCAGACGCGGGTGTTCACGATCGATTACCTGCGGTTGAAGCGGAGCGGGAAAATGAACATCGAGACGGATCTCTCTTCCGGCAATAACACCACCGCGGGGGGAAGTGGAGGTGGGGGCGGTTCCGGTTCCTCGGGCAAGGTTTCGATCGATTCCTCGGACGAGGTGGAT
>CAZLHZ010000337.1:0-2836 GCA_964559285.1 uncultured Actinomycetes bacterium
CTCGACCAAACCAACCCGGACATCCACGCCCGAGTCCCGCAGACTCAGCGCATGGGCGTGGCCCTGGCTGCCGTAGCCGATGATGGCGACCTTGCGGCCCTGGATGATCGACAGGTCGGCATCAGCGTCGTAGAACAACTCGGCCACAGCGGGCTCCCTTACTCGTCAGCGGATGGTGAAGGCTACCGCCCCATCACGCCCCGCGGTCCACCGGGCGCAGCGCGCGATCAGCGATCGACCGCGATCCGCGGCCGAGCGCCACGGTTCCGGACTGGACGATCTCCCGGACCCCGAACTGGTCCAGCATCCGCAGCAGCGCGTCGAGCTTGTCCCGGCTTCCGGTGGCCTCGATCGTCACCGCATCCGTCGCAACATCAACGATCTTGGCCCGGAACATCTGCACCACCTCGAGCACCTGACTGCGGGTGTCATTGTCCGCACGGACCTTGATGAGCATGAGCTCGCGCACCACCGACGACTCCGGATCAAGTTCGACGATCTTGAGCACGTTGATCAGCTTGTTGAGCTGCTTCGTCACCTGCTCCAGGATCGGTCCCTCGACGCTGACGACGATGGTCATGCGTGACACGTCGGGAAGCTCGGTCGGGCCGACGGCCAGTGACTCGATGTTGAATCCACGCCGCGAGAACAGCGAGGACACGCGCGCGAGGACGCCGGGCTTGTCCTCGACCAGAACGGACAGGGTGTGTCGTGGCATGTCTCAGTCCTCGCGATCCCAGGCCGGGGCCAGCGCCCGGGCCACCATGATGTCGTCGTTGCTCGTTCCGGCCGCCACCATCGGCCACACCATCGCGTCCTTGTGGACCACGAAGTCGATGACGACCGGAGCGTCATCAATAGCCAGTGCCTTCTCGATCGTCGCGTCCACTTGATCCGGCGACTCGCAGCGCAGGCCGTAGCAGCCGTAGGCATCCGCGAGTTTGACGAAGTCGGGGAAACGATGCGAGTGCAGATCGGTGTTGGAGTAGCGCTCGTTGTAGAAGAGCGTCTGCCATTGATCGTGCAGGTCGCGAGCTCCTGATTGGTCATCTGGAAGCAGCCGTCACCATCGATCGCCCACACCGTGGCATCCGGGCGCCCCACCTTCGCTCCCATGGCCGCGGGGACGGCGTACCCCATCGTCCCCAGACCGCCGGAGTTGAGCCAGGTGCGCGGGTTCTCGTAGTGCACAAACTGTGCCGCCCACATCTGGTGCTGGCCGACACCCGCGGCGTAGATCGCCTCGGGACCGGAGATGAGGCCGATCCGCTCAATGACATATTGCGGTGACAGCGTGCCGTCATGCGGCAGGTCGTAGCCCAGCGGGTAGGTCGAGCGCCAGCGGCTGACGGTGTCCCACCACGCGGCGTAGTCACCGCGTCGACCAGCCGCGAACTCCGCCTCGAGCGCGCCGATGAGCTCGGTGATGACCTCTTTCGCATCACCGACGATGGGGACGTCCGCGATGCGGTTCTTGGAGATCTCCGCCGGGTCGATATCGGCGTGGATGACCGCCGCTTCGGGGGCGAAGGTCGACAGCTTGCCGGTGACCCGATCGTCGAACCGCGCGCCGAGGGTGATGAGCAGATCAGAGCGCTGGAGGGCACCGACGGCCGCCACGGTGCCGTGCATCCCGGGCATGCCGAGGTGCTGGGGATGGCTGTCGGGAAAGGCACCGCGGGCCATGAGGGTGGTGACAACGGGAATGCCGGTCATCTCGGCAAGTCGCTTGAGTTCGGCGGATGCCTCCGCCCGGATGACGCCGCCACCGACGTAGAGGACAGGCCGGCGCGAGTCGACGATGAGGCGGGCCGCCTCGCGGAACGGCTTGGAGTGGGGGCGGGTCACCGGGCGGTAACCGGGCAGGTCGATCGTGTCAGGCCACTGGAAGGTCGTCGTGGAGGTGAGGGCGTCCTTGGAGATGTCGACGAGGACGGGCCCGGGGCGGCCGGTGCGTGCGAGGTGGAAGGCCTCGGCGATGGCACGCGGGATCTCCGCCGGATCGGTGACGAGGAAGTTGTGCTTGGTGATCGGCATCGTGATGCCGCGGATATCCGCCTCCTGGAAGGCATCCGTCCCGATGGCCGAGCTCGGGACTTGCCCGGTGATCGCCACCATCGGCACCGAGTCCATGTGGGCGTCGGCGATGGGGGTCACGAGGTTGGTGGCACCCGGGCCGCTGGTGGCCATGCAGACACCGACGCGACCGGTCGCAGCGGCATAGCCCTCGGCCGCATGGCCCGCGGCCTGCTCGTGCCGGACGAGGATGTGCCGGATCTGCTTGGATTCAATGAGCGGGTCGTACGCCGGAAGGATCGCTCCCCCCGGAATGCCGAAGACGGTGTCCACCCCCGCGGCCTCCATGGCCAGGATGAGGTTCTTCGCACCGGTGATCGACTCGCTCATCACACTCCCCTTTCGTCAACGGCCCTTCAGAAAACGAAACCCTCCGGCCCGGTGGGCTCGGAGGGCGCGCGGACAACTGCGTCGGACGTCAGTCCGCGCGCCTGCCTACGACGAGAATCTTCTGCACGGGCCGAAGAGTAGCACCTCAGTCGCAGACCGCACCCTTCGATGCCGAACCCACGAGACGGCTGTACTTCGCGAGCACCCCGCGGGTGTGCTTGTGGGGCAGGGGCTGCCAGCCCTCACGCCGCCGGGCCATCTCGTCCGCGTCCACGAGGAGATCGAGGGTGCGGCCGGGCACGTCGATACGGATCCGATCCCCCGTGCGCACGAAGGCGATCGGTCCACCGTCGACAGCCTCGGGGGCGACGTGGCCGACGCACAGCCCCGTCGTGCCGCCGCTGAAACGGCCATCGGTGATGAGCATGAC
>CAZLHZ010000338.1:0-2509 GCA_964559285.1 uncultured Actinomycetes bacterium
GCGACTCGCGCCTATGTTCAGCGACCGCTCTATGACGCCTTCGTGTCTGCGGTGGCGGACCTCTTCGCGACGGTTCGGATGGGGGATCCGCGTGATCCCGCGACCGACCTCGGACCGGTCGTGAGCCGGCGGCAGCAGGAGCGTGTCCTGGGCTTCATCTCGCGCGCCATCGCCGACGGGGCCCGCGCGGTCCACGGGGGCCGCGCACCCGGTGGGGCCCTGTCAGGGGGCGCCTACGTCGAGCCGACCCTCATCGTGAATGCGGACCAGGACAGTGAGATCGCCGCCAAGGAGGTCTTCGGCCCGGTCCTCGTCGTGCTGCCCTTTGATTCGGATGATGACGGCCTCGCCCTGGCAAACGACTCGGACTACGGCCTCGCGGCGTCGGCTTGGACGCGGGATCTCTTCCGGGCGCAGCGTGCGCAGCGGGAGCTTCGGGCGGGTACGGTGTGGATCAACGACCACATCCCCATCATCAGCGAGATGCCCCACGGCGGATTCAAGCAGTCTGGATTCGGCAAGGACATGTCCCACTACGCCTTCGATGACTACACGATCGTCAAGCACGTGTCCTCGGACATCACCGGCGAGGTGCGCAAGGACTGGCACCGGACCATCTTCGGAGACCGCACCCACTAAGGAGAGTCATGCCACGACATCGATCCACCATCAGTCCTGAGGCCCGCGAACTCCTCGCGGCGATGAACGGTCTCTCCCGCCGCCGCCTGCTGCAGGCGGCTGGCATCGGGGGAGTGGCGCTCGCGGCGGCTGCCTGCGGTGCGGGCGGTGGGGACGACCCGTCCAGCTCAGCCGCTCCGCAGCCGACGGGGTCATCGACATCGTCGGCTGCTCCCGCTCCGGTTGAGGAGAAGGTCGTCATCTGGTCCAACTGGCCGCTCTACATCGACGAGGATGACACGAATGGGACGAATCCGAGTCTGCAGGCATTCACCGCCCAGACCGGGATCGAGGTTCGCTACAGCGACGATGTCAACGACAACAACGAGTTCTACGCCAAGGTTCGCTCGCAGCTCGAGCAGGGCCAGCCAATCGATCGCGACATCGTCACCCTCACCGACTGGATGGCCGCGATCTGGATCAGCAATGGATACGTCCAGAAGTTCGATCGCGCCCTCGTTCCCAATGCGAAAAACCTCATCCCGCGTCTGGCCAATGTCTCCTTCGACCCGGCTCGCGAGTACTCGCTTCCCTGGCAGTCGGGGTACGGCGCCCTCGGGTGGAACAAGGAGCTGCTCAAGGGCGCTCTCGGCACGGACACGATGACGAGCCTCGATCAGCTCTTCGACCCGCGCCTCAAGGGACGCATCACCGTGCTCAGCGAGATGCGCGACACGATGGGCCTCATCCTGGCCTACCAGGGAGCCGATCCCAGCAATTTCACCGAGGACCAGTGGAGCACGGCACTGGCGTTCCTCACGGAGCAGGTGGCCTCCGGTCAGATCCGGCAGGTCACCGGAAACGACTACGCGGGCGCGCTGGAGAACGGCGATGTCATCGCGGTCATTGGCTGGTCCGGCGACATGATCCAGCTCGGAGACGCCTTCGGGGTCGCCCTGCCGGAGACCGGTGGCACTCTCTGGACGGACAACCTCATGGTGCCGGTCTCAGCCGTTCATCCGAAGAACGCGGCCACCATCTTCAACTACTACTACGACCCGAAGGTGGCCGCTGAGGTTGCTGCCTACGTCCAGTACATCTGTCCTGTCCAGGGTGCCAAGGAGGCGATGGCGGACATTGACCCGACACTTGTCGACAATCCCTACATCTTCCCGACCGAGAGCGACCTCAACCGGGCCTACGTCTTCATGACCCTGACGCCGGAGCAGCAGGACAGCTACGAGCGAGGGTTCCAGAAGGCGATCGGGAACTAGTCGGACGCAGCGGAGAGGAGCTGACGTGGCGAAGCGTTCCCTCGTCAAGGAGCGGCCCGTGGAGGACCTGCGGCTGGTGGACCTCACGAGACGCTATGGCGATGTCGTCGCTGTGGATGACCTGTCCCTGGTCATTCCTGCCGGCTCCTTCTTCGCCCTCCTCGGACCTTCCGGGTGCGGGAAGACGACAACTCTGCGCATGGTGGCCGGTCTCGAGGACCCCACGAGTGGACGGGTGCTCATCGGGGAGCAGGACGTCACGCGGCTGCGGGCCTATCAGCGGCCGGTCAACACGGTGTTCCAGTCCTATGCGCTCTTTCCCCACCTCGACATCTTCGAGAATGTCGCATTCGGGCTGCGGCGCCGTGGCATCAAGCAGGTGACGGAGCCGGTGGAGCGGATGCTCGCGCTGGTCGAACTCTCCGGGATGGCACGGCGCAAGCCCGCACAGCTATCCGGTGGCCAACAGCAGCGGGTGGCCGTCGCCCGTGCGCTCATCAATCAGCCGGACGTGCTGCTCCTCGACGAGCCCCTCGGCGCCCTCGACCTCAAACTGCGTCGTCAGATGCAGATCGAGCTCAAGCGGATCCAGACCGAGGTCGGCACGACATTCGTCC
>CAZLHZ010000338.1:2519-2835 GCA_964559285.1 uncultured Actinomycetes bacterium
AGGAGGCCATGACGATGGCCGACACGGTCGCCGTCATGAACATGGGGCGTATCGAGCAGATGGGCTCGCCGACCGAGATCTATGAGCATCCACGCACGGTGTTCGTGGCCAACTTCCTCGGGCAGTCCAACCTCATCTCCGGCACCCGCGTGGGCAGTGACGGGGATCGAGTGATTGTCGACGCGCATGGTGTTCGGTTCGCAGATCAAGGCGCTGCTGCCCGTGATGAAAAGCATCGGGCAGTCGCCGCAGGTGGACCTGCAGGCCATCCACCACTACCTGACCTTCAACTACATTCCTGCGCCCTGGACCATCT
>CAZLHZ010000339.1:0-2834 GCA_964559285.1 uncultured Actinomycetes bacterium
AGCGGGTCTGGAGTCGTCGTATGACGGCGATTTGCGCGGCCTTCCCGGAGTCAAGACACTCGCGGTTGATTCGCTGGGGCGGGTGACGGGTGTGATCTCCGAGCAGCCGTCGACGCCCGGCCACTACGTCGTCTCGACAATGGACTCGCATCTGCAGGCCGTGGTGGAGGATCAGCTGCTGCAGGCGGTGGATCGAGCGCAGCGACTGGGCAATCCCGCGGATGCCGCGGCCGCCGTCGTGCTCGATGTCACGAATGGGTCAGTGCTGGCGATGGCGAGTTACCCGGCTTATGACCCGTCGGTGTGGATCGGGGGGGTCGCCGCAAAGGACTATCAACAGCTGGTCGACGACAAGGCGCTCACATCTGCCGCCTATCAGGGCTCCTATGCTCCCGGTTCAACGTTCAAAGTGGTGACGACAGCCGCTGCAGGTGAAGTCGGCTACAACCTCGCGACCGACTACGACTGCCCCAGTGACATCAAGGTGGGCACGCAGATCTTCCGCAACAACGAGTCGGCGGCCTACGGCAAAATCTCACTTGCGCGGGCACTCGAAGTATCCTGCAACACCGTCTTCTATGGCGTCTCCTTGAAGATGTGGGAGGACGCCGGCGGCTTCTTCGCCGGAGCTGATGCACCGGACCCGATCGCTGCGACCGCGCGCGAGTTTGGTCTTGGTGAGCAGACAGGGATCGATCTGCCAGGTGAGAGTCGCGGGCGTGTCCCGGGGCGTGAGTTCAAACTGGAGCAGTGGCAAAAGCGCAAGATCACCTGGTGTGCCAATGCCGCACTGGGCTATCCCGAGACGCGCAAATCGGATCCGGAACTCGCCGACTACTTCACCCAGCTTGATGCCGAGAACTGCCGCGAGGGCTACATCTGGCGGCAGGGAGATGCGCTCAACACCGCGATCGGTCAGGGCGACACGGCAGTGACCCCGCTGCAGATGGCCATGGTCTACGGCGCCATCGCCAATGGCGGGACCGTGTGGAAGCCGCGCATGGCCAAGGCCGTGGTCAGCAGCAGCGGTCAACTCGTCCGCCAACTCGACCCGGCGGTGCTATCGCGAGTCCCGAGCTCCGCCTCCATCACCTTCCTACAGAATGCGCTGCCCGGGGTCACGATCGATGGCACCGGTCGGGACCCCTTCATCGGCTTCCCGCTTGACAAGATCCCGGTGGCGTCGAAGACCGGATCGGCCCAGGTCTTCGGCAAGGAGATCTCCACCTCGTGGTTCGCGTCGTACGCGCCCGCCAACAACCCGAAGTACGCCGTCGTGATGATGGTGTCCCAGGGCGGCACCGGATCGGGGACCTCCGGTCCGAGCGTGCGCAAGATCTACGAGGCCCTCTTCGGCATTGAGGGGACAACGGTTACCCCGAGCAAGAGTGTTCTCGTCGGGGGAGTGCCGCTCACACGACTGCCTGTCATCAACCGCGACGGCACCTCGCAGTATCCCGAGATGCCGAACCTTCCGACGGAACTCCCTGGTGTCGGCGTCATCGATCCCACGGTCCGCAATCGATCCGAGTCTGCGACGGCCTCCGGTGGTTAACCTCCACAGGAGTCAAGGAGGTGGCTGGTGAGTCTCAGCCCGGTCAGATCTCATGCCGCAATGCGCTCCTCGCCGTTTCGGCGTACGACGAGTTATTGGCGCAAGTTGGACTGGTTCCTCATCGCCGCCGCCATACTGGCATCTCTTGTCGGCAGCGTCCTCGTCTGGTCCGCCAGCCGCTCGGACCTCGCCTCAGAGACCGACACGCAGTCGTTCCTGAAGAAGCATCTGCTCAACCTCGCGGTCGGGCTTGTCATGTGTCTGCTGGTGTCGCGCCTTGATCACCGATTGATGCGTGCCTATCTGCCGTTCTTCTACATCGCGAGCGTGCTGCTGCTGTTCGTCCCCTTCCTGCCAGCACCCATCGGCACCAGCACCGGTGGTGCACGCGCATGGATCGGCCTCATCCCCGGCTTCACGATCCAACCGTCGGAGTTCGCCAAGATCGCGATCATCGTCGGTATGGCGCTGCTGCTGTCAGAGAAGCAGGATGCAGAGAGCTTTCCGTCTGACCGCGCGGTTCTGCTGTCGTTGGGGATCGCTGCGCTACCGATCGCCATTGTCCTGCTCCAGAACGACACGGGCACTGTGCTCGTCATGTGCACGGTGGTGCTGTCGATCATCGCCGTCTCGGGAGCTCGTTCCCGATGGCTCTACGGTCTCGTCCTCGGTGGGCTCACCGTCGCCCTTGCGGCTGTGCAATTCGGGCTGCTCAAGAGCTACCAGATCGATCGGCTCACCTCGTTCTGGGATCCGGCGAACAGCTCGGAGAGCGCGACCTTCAACGTGGAGCAGGCGCGCATCGCGATCGGCGGGGGCGGCTGGTTCGGGCGAGGTCTCTCCCAGGGCCCCCAGACCCAAGGCAATTTCGTGCCGGTCAATGAAAGCGACTTCGTGTTCACGGTCGCGGGCGAGGAGCTCGGGTTCATCGGCTCGGCGCTCTTGATCCTCCTGCTCGGCATCGTGCTGTGGCGGGCGCTGCGCATCGCGTTCCGGGCCGGGGACCTCTTCGGTCGGCTCGTCGCCACCGGTGTCGTTGCCTGGCTGGCCTTCCAGATGTTCGAGAACGTCGGCATGGCTCTGGGCATCATGCCGGTGACCGGTGTCCCGCTGCCGTTCGTCTCCTACGGCGGCACCTCCATGTTCGCCACGTGGATAGCCGTGGGCCTTCTGCAAAGCGTCTGGATCCACCGCGAGGGGTGACGCCCGCCGGTTCGGGGTAGCCTCCTACGTCGTGACCGAACCTCGCTCCGTCTTCGACCAGCTCGAGCTTCTGCTG
>CAZLHZ010000340.1:0-2828 GCA_964559285.1 uncultured Actinomycetes bacterium
TCCAGCTGTACCGAGTATCTCCGTGGGCGCGGGCGGTTCCTGGAGCGACAGGTCGACGACCTCAAGGCCCAGATGACCTCCAAGGTGCGTCTGGAGGATCTTGACCGGGCCGAACTTGCGACAGCAGCCATCGGCGCCGCAGGCGAGATCGTGCGCGCCGCCCATGCTCAAGCCGACGAGCTCATCCACGAGGCCGAGGAGCTGCGCCGCACCGCCATGGAGGAGTCCCGCGATCTGTATGCGAAGTCGCGAGCCACGTCCGAGCAGATGGTGCAGGAAGCCGAGGCTCGGGCCAAGGAGGCGCTCGCCTCGTCCCAGCGGGAGATTGAACAGCGCGAGGCCACCTCGCGCGCCGATGCCCAGCGACGACTCGACGAGGCACAGCGCTCCGCAGACTCGATCGTGGCTGCCGCTCAGGATGAGGCGCGGCGCATCGTCACCACCGCAGAGCAGCGCCGCTCGGAAGCCGATCTGGCCGCCGCGGCCACCATCAAGTCGGCTCAGGCAACCGCGGATCGCACCATCGCCGAGGGCAACGCGTTCTTCGCGTCGATTCTCGGCGCCGCTGGCGAGGCATTGGCCATGCAGCGCAAGACGCTCGGCGAGGTCAATGCGCAATCGCAGTCCATGCGCCAGTCCATGGAGCACGCCGTGGCAGCCCTGCGAACCTCTCTTGAGGGAGCCGTCGCGACACTCAGCTCCAGTGAGGCCCGGGCTGATTCGTCGATGCTGCGCATCGAGCAGTACCACAGTGAGATGGAGACGATGCGCAGCAATCTGCGCCCACAGTCGCTCCCCGCTGCGGACCGCGCTGAGGTCGAGGCCCCTGCGGCTGCCAAGGCGAAGTCAACCCGCAAGGCGATCTCGTCGGCCTCCGACGGTGCCGACGAGGCGTCAGCAGCGACGCAGGAAGTCGTCGAGGACGCGAACCCCGAACTGCAGGGAGCTGACCGGGACGCGCTCGTCGACGCCGTGGAACAGGCCTGAGAAGTCCAAGCTCGCCGGCAGCAGCAGGGGCGCAAACCCGTAGCCCTTGATGCCAAGCCGGGAGAACGCCTTGGCGTCCGTGCCGGCAGGCAGCAGGTACGGCGCCACCAAGGCGCCGGGATCGAATCGGCGCAGTGACTCGGTCATGGATTCCACGAGCGGCACGTCATAGGGCGCCTCGACAGCGACATCATCATTGATGAACTCTCGTTGGATGCCGTCACCGATCAGCCGGTCGATTTCCGTGAGGAACTCCTCGCGCAGGCCTGGCAGGAATCGGCCGTCGATATGTGCCTCGGCTGTCGTGGGGATGACATTGGATTTGTATCCGGCCGTGAGGACCGTGGGGTTGGCCGTGTGTCGCACGCTCGCGGAAAACAGGGGGCCCAGCACTCCGGCGATCCGGGCAACCGCCACCTCATCCGAGGCGGTGGTCTCCCCTCCCGCGATCTGGAGCACCTGGGTCAGTTCGTCGACAAGGCGTCGCGTCGTGGGGGTCAGAGTCACCGGGAAGCGGTGCTCACCGATCCTCGCGACGGCAGCAGCGAGCTGCGTCACGGCGTTGTCATCGTTGATGAGCGAGCCGTGACCCGCGCGGCCTTCCGCCCGAAGACGCAGCCAGGCCAGGCCCTTCTCGGCGGTCTGGATCAGGTAGAGCCGCCTGTCGTCCGCGATCGTCACCGAGAATCCCCCGACCTCGCCGACGGCCTCGGTCACACCGTGGAAGAGGGCCGGCTCGTGATCGACCAGCCAGTGCGCCCCTTGCGTGCCCGCGGCCTCCTCATCGGGCAGGAAGAGCACGACGATGTCGCGCTCCGGGACGACGCCGTGACGGGCCCAGTCACGCAGGACCGCGAGGATCATGCCGTCGGTGTCCTTCATGTCGACGGCTCCGCGGCCCCAGATCATCCCCTCGTGGAGGTCACCGCTCAAGGGCGGCACGGACCACTGGCGCGGGTCGGCGGGCACCACATCGAGGTGGCCGTGGATGAGCAGGGCGGGGCGCTGCGGATCCCGACCCGGGATCCGCAGCGAGACGCCCTGGCGACGGGCCGAGGTCGTCTCGAACCGGCGTGCGTCGTACCCCACCTCCTGAAGACTCGCCTCGACGTATTCCGCGGCCAGTGCCTCCCCCACGGTGCTCGCGGTGCCGTCGTTGGTCGTATCGATGCGGATGAGGTCTTGGACGAGGGTCACGACCTCGACGGCCGGGTCCACGGACTGGGTCACGGGCTGATCCTGCCCCATCCGCGAGGGTTGCGGGCTGCTTGATATGGTGGCCCCCCGGTTCGAGCCGGGAACCCACGTCCGGGTGGCGGAATAGGCAGACGCGCTAGCTTGAGGTGCTAGTGCCCGAAAGGGCATGGGGGTTCAAGTCCCCCCTCGGACACCGAAGACGACGAGGTCGGGCCTGCGGCAGGATGTCCGCGTGCCGGTGACCCGACTGCGACCTGATGAGTGGCAACTCCTGCGTGACCTCCGCTTGGAGTCGCTGGCGGACAGCGAGCGCTGGTTCGCCTCCACCGCGCAGGCTGAAGGTCTGCTGTCGGACGACGAGTGGCGTGAGCGCGCCACGCAGTGCTGGGGAATCCTCAGCGTCAATGAACCCTGCGGCCTGGTCCGCATCTCCGCGGTCGATGATGACCGGCCGAGCGACTGCTGGATCACGGCCTGGTGGATCCACCCCGATCACCGCGGGCGCGGGCAGGCGCGCGCCATGCAGGAGTGGCTTGATGCCATCTGCCGCGAGGAGGACTGGGGTGTTCAGGGTCTCGGTGGGCGGCGGGTCATTAAAAAAGCGATCGCCGCGTATGAGCGCCTCGGCTATGGTCGTCACGGAG
>CAZLHZ010000341.1:0-2825 GCA_964559285.1 uncultured Actinomycetes bacterium
TCGGTCGGATTCGGGTTCTCGCTCAGCAGGTCGACAGAGGCCATGATCATGCCGGGCGTGCAGTAGCCGCACTGCAAACCGTGGCACTCCTTGAAGGCCTGCTGGACCGGGTGCCACTCATTCCCGTCGGACAGGCCCTGGATGGTGGTGACCGAGCCGCCGTCGGCCTGGACAGCAAGGACGCTGCAGGACTTGGCGCTGCGGCCATTGAGCAGGACCGTGCAGGCCCCGCAGTTGGATGTATCGCACCCGACCACCGTGCCCACCTTGCCGAGGGATTCCCTCAGCCAGTGGACCAGCAGGGTTCGGGGTTCGACGTCGCCCTCGCAGAGGACTCCGTCCACGGTGACGCTGATATGTCCCATCGATGTCTCCCGGTGACCTACCTGTCGGAGCACGGACGCGCTCCGGTGGCCCCACGCTAGGGTGTGACCGGGGTCACGGGGAGCGGATTGGCGAAGATCGTCAGGGCCGGCAGGTCTTGGTGTTCAGGACATGGGTGGCCGCGTCGATGAGGCGGCCACGAGGGAGTTCGCCCGCCTCCACGGCGGCCGTGATGTCCGCAACGAGGTCGTCGATCGGGCCCGGATTGGCCATGAGGGCGAGGTCGGCACCGGCCGCCAAGGCGGCGATGACCGACTCAGCGGTGCTGCGCCCCTCGCTGACGGCCTTCATCCCGGTCAGTTCATCGGTCACCACGAGGCCGTCGAAACCCAGGGTGTCGCGGAGGTAGGCGTAGGCAGCGGGGTCGATCGATGCTGGCACTCCGGGTTCGGTCAGGCCGGGAACATCGAGGTGTCCCACCATGACCGCCCATCCTGCCCGCGGCAGGATCGAGGCGTAGGGGAGAAGGTCGAGACCCTCAAGTTCCCGAAGGGATGGTGTGGTCGGCAGCATCGTGTGCGAGTTCCCTGATGCTCGACCATGCCCCGGAAAGTGCTTGAGGGTTGGGGTAATGCCAGCGTCAAGCAGTCCCGATCCGAAGGCGTCCGCGTAGGCGGTCACCTCTTCAGGATCAGTGGCGAAGCCGCGGTCGCCAATCACGCCTCCACCGGAACCCGGGTAGAGGTCTGCGACCGGAGCGAAGTCCATGGTGATGCCGAGATCGCGCAACTGAGCACCGGTTGTGGCGCCGAGTTCGCGAACCTCACTCACCGTCATCGTCTGCGCCATGTCGTGGGCACTCACCAGCGGGGGCAGGTGCTGACGCATGCCCTGGACTCGACCGCCTTCCTGATCGACAGCGACCAGCGGCGGGATGCTGAGCAACTGCAGATCGGCGTACGACGGATCAACGGTCGAACCGGACTGGATGAAGATGCCGCCAAGGTCGGCGTACCTCTGCGCTGCTTCAGCCGATCCATCCACGAGGACCATGAGCGTCTGCCGGATGAGCGCATCGGTGCTCAGGTCAGCAGCCGCAGGACACCCCGGGACCGCGGAGGTTGATGCCGGTGCCGGGGTGGGCGATGAGGACGGTGCAGGGCGTGATGCTGAGGGGCTGCTGGACGCTGTATCTGACGGCTCCGTCGATCGTGTCAGTGCCGACTCCGTTCCGCCGCCACCGCAGGCGGTGAGTGTCAGCAGCGCACTCGCAATGCCTGTCTGTCGAGCCACATGTCGATTCCTCCGCCTCTTCCCGGGCAGTGTAGGTCGCCGCGCCCCCCGATAGCCTTCCCTCGTGGCCAGCGACCTCACCGGTGATCCGCAGCGCGACCTCGTCCTCGTCGTCGACTTCGGTGCGCAGTACGCCCAGCTCATCGCGCGCCGTGTCCGCGAGGCCGGCATCTACTCCGAGATCGTCCCGCACACGATGCCTGTCGCCGACATGCTCGCGCGCCGGCCACAGGCCATCATCCTGTCCGGCGGACCGTCGAGTGTGTACGCCGAAGGAGCCCCGTCCATCGACCCGGCCCTGTTCGATGCCGGTGTGCCGGTGTTCGGCATCTGCTACGGATTCCAGGCCATGGCCGCGGCCCTCGGCGGCACGGTCGAGCGCACCGGCCTCAGCGAGTTCGGTCGCACCGACCTCACCGTGACCGATGGATCCGCCGTGCTGTTCACCGGACTGCCACATGAGCAATCGGTGTGGATGTCCCACGGCGACTCGGTGACACGCGCGCCCGAGGGATTCACCGTGACGGCTCAGTCAGCCGGTGCTTCGGTTGCAGCCTTCGAGCATGCAGAGCGTCGGCTGGCCGGGGTGCAGTATCACCCCGAGGTTCGCCACACCCCGCACGGACAGCAGGCGCTGGAGACCTTCCTGCACTCGATGGCCGGTCTCGACCGCACCTGGACGATGTCCGGTGTCATCGAGGAGCAGGTCGCATCCATCCGTGCGACGGTCGGAACAGGTCGCGTTGTGTGCGGCTTGTCCGGGGGAGTCGACTCAGCCGTTGCTGCCGCACTCGTGCAGCGCGCGGTCGGCGACCAGCTCACCTGCGTGTTCGTCGACCACGGCCTGCTCCGCAAGGGGGAACGGGAACAGGTCGAGCGCGATTTCGTCGCGGCTACCGGCGTACGCCTCGTCGTCGTTGATGCGAGGGATCGCTTCCTTGACGCGCTGCAGGGAGTGTCAGACCCGGAAACCAAGCGCAAGATCATCGGCCGCGAGTTCATCCGCGTGTTCGAGGCTGCGGCGGCCGAGCTTGCCGAAGGTGGTGCGGAGTTCCTCGTGCAGGGGACGCTCTATCCCGATGTCGTCGAGTCCGGTGGCGGAAGCGGGACCGCGACCATCAAGAGTCACCACAATGTCGGCGGCCTGCCTGATGACATGACGTTCCGGCTTGTCGAGCCACTGCGCACGCTGTTCAAGGACGAGGTGC
>CAZLHZ010000342.1:0-2823 GCA_964559285.1 uncultured Actinomycetes bacterium
CCAGCGCTCGAACTCCGCCTGACCGAGTTCGGTGCGGCACCAAAGGATCACACCGAGCGACAGGAGGAAGCCGAGCGTGGCGGTCGTTTGGATGAACGACGTCCAAAAGCCGCGTCGATCGGCGGGTGCGTGTTCGGCCACGTACGTCGCCGCACCCCCGTATTCACCGCCCATCGCGAGCCCCTGCAGAAGACGCAGGATGACGAGCAGCGTCGGCGCGAGCACGCCCGCCTGCTCCCATGTGGGCAGGAGACCGATACCCGTCGTCGCGAAGCCCATGACGAGCAGCGTGACCAAAAACGCGTGCTTGCGCCCGACCATATCGCCGACCCGGCCGAATACGAGCGCACCGAACGGACGCACCACGAATCCCGTTGCGAAGGTCGCCAACGTCGACAAAAGTGCGGCCGTCGGATTGTCCTTCGGAAAGAAGGCGCCGCTCATCACGGTCGCCAACGACCCGAAGATGTAGAAGTCGTACCACTCGATCAACGTCCCCGCGGACGACGCCGCGAGGACGGTACGGATGCCGCCGTCGGTCCGTGTTTCGCTCATCGCTTCACGGGGACGATTTCGACGTCCTTGAAGTGGATTTCGACGCCTTCGGACTGCAGACAGATCTTTCCGGCACCGAGGTCGGCCTTCGTACCCCGATTGACGACCTTGCCGTTCACGCGCAGTTCGACGTCGCCGCCGTCGACTTCGATCTCGTAGCGATTCCACTCGCCGACGGGGTTTTCCGCGGCGACGAGTTTCGCGGTACGCACGCCCTTCGTGCGTGCGGGATCGGTGTCGATCGAGAACCCTCCGATGCGGAAGAAGTCGCCGGCGTTGCGCGACATGAGCTGCGCTTCGAGGCACCGCGGCCACACCTTGTCGGGGCCCGTCATGCGGAAGAGCACTCCGGAGTTGCCTTCGGCCTTCGTCACCGGCGAAAAGCGCCACGAAAGCGAGAGGATGAAGTGTTCGAAGTCGGCCTCGGTCTTCACGTAACCCGACGGAGATCCCTTGCAGACGAGCACGCCGTCTTCGACGGACCACGTTCCGGCGGGATCGGCGGCGGGTTCGAGATGCGCCTTCCAACCCGAGAGATCCTTGCCGTTGAACAGCCGACGCGCCGCGCCGCCTTCGAACGTCCTGATGCGGATGTTGCGGTACCACACGTCGTCGCCGTGGTCCTGTAGAACGATGCGTCCCCGAGTCGTCGTACCGAAACGAGGCATGTCCTTGAACTTGCTCGCTTTGACTTTCGCCTTCCATTCTTCCGACGCCGTGTCGAACGCGACGACGCGGACGCCGTTCAACCAGTGCTCGACGCGCGTGCCGATCGCGACGATGCGGCCTTCGTTGAACTCGCCGACGGGTCGCAGCACCTTGCCGACGCCTTCGTAGAGCGCGTAGCAGCCCGCCGCCGACGTCTTCGGATCCTTGCCGTCGGCGTGCTTCGCATCGTCGAGAATCTGGTATTCGGGAGCGGTCATCCACGGAGCGTTTTCCGACTCGCTCGAGCGATACATCACGCCCGAGTTGGCGCCTTCGGCGACCTTCCATTCGAAGCGGAAGTCGAAGTCGCCGTACTCGTCGGCGGTCGCGATGTCACCGCCCCCACCCCCCGCGAGATGGCGCAGAGTCCCATTCTCGACGGCCCATCCCTTCGACGGAAACTCCTTGCCGCGGAACGAGCGCCACCCGTCGGACGAAGCTCCGTCGAACAGCACCTTCCAAGGCGACGCGGTGCGGTCCCCTTCCTGAGCGAACGACGAGGCGACGAGGACGCAAACGACTGCGACGACACGAGTCAGGTTCATGACCGAAATCTCCGGGTGCGAAGCGTACACGATCGGGACGTGACGACGACGTGCGGCTGCCCCGCGTTTCGCGAGGGAGCGTCGCGGGCGCTTCATTCGCGGGGCACCCCGGACATTCCGCCGATCGCGGTTCCAATGATCGACGTGGGGGCCTAGACTTTCCCCATGCGATCCCTCTCTCGACACCTCGCGGGCCTGCTCGTCGCCACGGCCTCGCTGACCGCCCAGTTCCCCGCTACGTCCGCGACGAACGCGCCCATCGCGAACGCATCGGGCGACCAAGCCGTGCCGAAACTTGCGGTCACCGCCGACGGCGGCTCGTGGATCGCTTGGTTCGACGGGAGCGTCGGCGGGTATGCGGTCCGCATCCAACGGCTCGATCGCAACGGCTACGAGCAGTTCCCCCACAACGGGCTCCTCGTGAGTTCGAACCCGCAGTCCACGTCGTTGGTGGACTGGGATCTCATCACGGACTCGTCGGGCAACGCGGTCCTCACGTTCACCGACACGCGGGCGGGAGGCGATCTCGACGTCTACGCCTACCGCATTTCGCCTTCGGGACAGTTCCTCTGGGGAGCCAACGGCATCGCCCTGTCGAACGACGCGCATTACGAAGCGAATCCCGTCGTCGCTGAAATGACGGACGGGTCGTTCGTCTTCGCGTGGATGCGTTCGGTCACGGGCGCGGTGGCGCGCCTCGGTGTTCAGCGCCTCGATCCGTCGGGACTGCCGCAACTCGGGGCGAACGGCATCGAAATCTTCGGCGGAACCACCGACGACCCGGGTTTCGTGGGCATCGTTCCGTCGGTCAACGGGCACTTCATCCTCGCGTGGATTCGCGACATCACGCCGTTCTCCGCCCCGCGACATCTTTGGGCGCAACGCTACGACTCCGCGGGGACCCCGCAGTGGGGTACGGCCCCCGTGCAGGTCTCCGAGTCCTCGCCCCTCGCCATCGCCTACAAGCCGGTCCTGAGTCCGGACGGCTCGGGAGGCGCGGGACCAGCGCGGCACG
>CAZLHZ010000343.1:0-2813 GCA_964559285.1 uncultured Actinomycetes bacterium
CGCGACCTCGTCCGAGGCCTGGAGGCTGCCCGATGAGCCGACAACGCTGCACCTGCCCGCCCCTGCCCTCAGCCGTTCCCGCCCCCTTGATTTCCCTACCAACCGTTTGTATTGTGCCCTGACACCACAGACCCTCTGGAGGTCACCATGCCGGCTCCCCTGCGTTTCGGAACATTCATTCCCCCCATCCAGCGCCCCGATCAGAATCCCACGATGGCGCTGCGCCGTGTCATCGACACGGTCGAGCACCTCGACCGGATCGGCTTCGACGAGGCCTGGATCGGTGAGCACCACAACGGCGGCTGGGAGCTCGTCGGCTTTCCCGAGATCATGATTGCGGCCGCGGCTGAGCGCACCAAGCACATCAAGCTCGGCACCGGCGTGACGACGTTGCCCTACCACCACCCGTTCCTCGTCGCTGAGCGCATGGTGATGCTCGACCACCTCACCCGCGGTCGCGTCATGCTGGGAGTCGGGCCCGGCTCGCTGTCGTGGGACTCGCACCTGCTCGGTCTGGACTACTCCCAGAACCGGCGCAAGCTCGGCGAGGGTCTTGATGCCATCATGCGTCTGCTCCGCAGCGAGGAGCCCATCACCATCGAGACCGACTGGTTCACGATGCGTGACGCCCAGCTCCAACTGCGCCCCTACACCTACCCGCACTTCGAGGTGACGACCGCCGGCACGGCCTCGCCCTCAGGTCCGCGGCAGGCGGGCAAGCACGGCGTCTCCCTGCTCACGATCGCTGCTTCCAGCCCCGAGGGCTGGGATGCATTGCGCAACACGTGGGAGATCATGGAGACCGAGGCGCGCGAGAACGGCCACACGGTGGACCGCAGCAACTGGCGCCTTGTGAGCTTCTACCACATCGCCGAGACCGAGGAGCAGGCCCGCAAGGACGCCCGCTTCGGCCTTGGACATCTGCTGCGCTACCTCAGCACGACCACGACCCTGGCAAACAGCCTCAGCGACCTCGACGACATCGACAAGTGCATCGACGAGCTCAATGAGATCGGACTCATGGTCATCGGCACCCCGGATCGGCTTGTCGAGCATCTCCACGCCTTCGAGAAGCAGACCGGCGGTTATGGCGCCTTCCTCGGCTTCGGCTGCGAGATCGCCGACCACGAGCAGGCAATGCGCAGCTACGAGCTTGTCATGCGCGATGTCGCCCCTCACTTCCAGGGCAGCACCGAGCGCCTGCTGAGCAACTTCGAGCACGTGAAGCAGCTGCGCAACGACTGGAGCAAGCAGGTCGAGAATGCGCAGGCCCTCGCGACCCAGCAGTGGGCGGACAAGAAGGCCGGCCGCGCCTGATCCACCCTCGTCGATCCCCGTCGCCCCTCGAGGGCGGCGGGGATCGCTGCGTTCGGGGAGTGCCCGCGGCTTGGACCAGCCGCCCGATCACGGGGTGGCCGGGCGGCTCGGGTCCGACACCCGCCACTGTCGACCACCCCCGGCGACCGCGGAAGGTCCCCCCAGGTGCTTGCGGCCGGGGCGGCAACGTGGGAGCCTTACCTACCAATCGTTTGGCCAAGGGAGTGGTCCGGGTGCTCGACAGGATCGAAGACGCCATCGCCGCCATCGCGCGCGGCGAGATGGTCGTGGTGGTCGACGACGAGGATCGCGAAAACGAGGGCGACATCATCATGGCGGCTGAGCTCGCCACCCCGGAGACGATCTCCTTCATCGCGCGTCAGGCCGCAGGCATGCTGTGCGTCGCCATCCCCGAGGTGCGCGCCGACGAGCTCGCCATCCCCCTCATGGTGAGCGAGATCGTCGACGCCCAGCGCACCGCCTTCGGTCTCACCGTCGACGTCCTCGACGGACTCACCACCGGCATCTCCCCCGCGGAGCGTGCTGCGACCTGTCGCGCCCTCGCCAGCCCAACGACCATCGCCGCCGACTTCGTCCGACCCGGGCACATCAGCGTCCTGCGGTCCCGTCCGGGTGGCGTGCTGCAGCGCGCAGGACACACCGAAGCCTCGGTTGACCTCGCGCGGCTCGCGGGACTGGCTCCGGCCGGTGTGCTGTGCGAGATCCTCTCCGAGGACGGCATCGGCATGGCGCGCCGACCCGAGTTGGAGCAGTTCGCCGCTCGGCACGGCCTCGTGATGATCTCCATCGCCGATCTCATCCGGTGGATGACAGCGCATGGACACGGTGTCACCCGACTCACCGCCTCGGGTCGCATTCCTACCGATCGCGGCACCTTCACCTGTCTGGCATTCGAGAGCCATCTCGATGGGCTCACGCATCTGGCCCTGGTGCACGGTGACCTCACCAGCGTCGACGCTCCGCTCATCCGCGTGCACAGCGAGTGCCTCACCGGCGACATCTTCGGCTCACGCCGCTGCGACTGCGGTGACCAGCTGGATCGGGCGCTGGCAGAGATCGTGGCCGAGGGTGTGGGCGCTGTCGTCTACCTGCGCGGCCACGAGGGACGCGGCATCGGCATCACCAACAAGCTGCGTGCCTATGAGCTTCAGGACGAGGGACACGACACAGTCGAGGCTAACCTGCATCTCGGCCTTCCGGTGGACAGTCGGGAGTACGGCATCGGCGCACAGATCCTCGCGCAGCTCGGCGTACGACGCCTCAGGCTGCTGACAAACAATCCGAGCAAGCGTGGCGGGATCGAAGGCTACGGTCTCGAGGTCGTCTCCATGGTGCCACTCGTGCCGGAGCCGCATCCGGAGAATGTCCGCTACCTGCAGACCAAACGTGATCGCATGGGCCACGCCGGACTGATCGATGCTGCTGAGACGGAAGACGCAGCACGCGGGATGACTCCCTGATCACATGACAACGTC
>CAZLHZ010000344.1:0-2811 GCA_964559285.1 uncultured Actinomycetes bacterium
GCGGCGTCGCCCTCGACGATGTAGAGTTCGGTCAGGGAGGGATCGCGTTCTGAGCAATCCGCGAGTTTGCCCGGGAGCCCGCCGCCTGTGAGCGCACTTTTGCGCACGGTTTCCCTGGCGCGCCGTGCGGCGTCTCGGGCCCGCGCGGCCATGAGGCACTTTTCAATGACTTTTTTTGCAACCGGCGGGTTCTGGTCGAAATGCGTCATCAACCCCTCGTAGGTGATGCTTGAAACGATGCCTTCGACCTCCGGGGTGACCAGCTTCACCTTGGTCTGTGATTCAAAGCCGGGGTTCGGGTGTTTGATGGCCAGCACGCAGGTGAGCCCTTCGCGCACGTCATCGCCGCTGATGGCCGGGTCCTTTTCTTTGAGCAGGCTGTTCTGTTTGGCGAATTGGTTGATGGCCCGAGTCAGCGCGGTGCGGAACCCGGTGAGATGGGTGCCGCCGTCGGGGTTTGGGATGGCGTTGGTGAAGCAGAGGATCTGATCGTTGTAGCTGTCGTTGTACTGCATGACGCAGTCCACGATCATGTCGTCCTCAAGCGCGTTCTGATCCTTGTTCTTGAACTTCACCTGCCGGCGGCCCCCCACGACGATCGGCTTGGGGTGCATCTGCAGATGCCGGGAGGTCCAGACCTCCATGAGCTCCTCGAGGGTGCCGATGCCGCCGGGCAGGGCGAGGAAGGCGTCGGAGCGCTCGTCCATGATGCCCTTGCGCTGACGCATGTCGCGGGTGACGACGAGCTCGTCGGCGTCACGGTCGGCGACCTCGCGGGCCAGCAGCGCCTCGGGGATGACCCCGATCGTGCGGGCACCACCGGCGCGGGCAGCGCGCGCGAGCGCGCCCATCATCGAGATCGAGCCGGCGCCCGAGACGAGGGTCCAGCCGCGGTCGGCGATAGCGGTGCCGACCTCCGCGGCGAGGTCGAGATAGCGGGGATCGATGTCCTCACTGGCGGAGCAGAAGACGCAGATCGTCAAAGGGGCCACCCGGCCACTCTGCCATTCGGGGACGTTGCTCGAACGGGTGCATCTGGGCTATAGTTGAAGCATCAACTACCTCCCCCGAAAGGAGACCTGCATGTCCGACCTGTCTGCCGCCACCGGCACCTGGACCATCGACCCCACCCACTCCGTCATCGGCTTCTCCGTGCGCCACGCCATGGTGGCGAAGGTGCGCGGCCGCTTCGGTGCCTTCAGCGGGACCCTCACGATCGACGGCGCCAACGCGGGCGCCTCGAAGGCCGAGCTCACGATCGAGTCCGCGAGCATCGACACCCAGACCGCCGACCGCGACGCGCATCTGAAGAGCCCCGACTTCCTCGACGTCGAGCAGTTCCCCACCCTCACCTTCGTCTCCACCGGCATCAAGGCCACCGACGATGACGAGTTCGTCGTGACCGGCGACCTCACCATCCACGGCGTGACCAAGCCCGTGTCGATCGAGGTCGAGTACAACGGCGTCGGCGGCGACCCCTGGGGCAACACCCGGATCGGCTTCGAGGGCAAGACGACCATCAGCCGCAAGGACTTCGGACTCACCTGGAACGTCGCACTCGAGGCTGGCGGCATCCTCGTCGGCGACGACATCAAGATCGAGCTGGACATCGAGGCCGTCAAGGCCTGATGTCAGCAGGGTGGGTGCGCGCTAGCCTCAGGCCGTGAGCGCACCCACCCCCTCTGCTTCCGCAGCCACGTCCGCCGCCGCCCTCGGTCTGGCCACCGTCGCCGACGGCGTCATCCTCGACACGTGGTTTCCGATTCCCGCGCTGGGCACCCACGCGGTCGATGTGCCTGGCATCAGTTCCGCGATCGACAGCAGTGAGATCCGCGGAGTCTCCGTCGAGACGGTGACGACGGTCATCCCCGACCTGTCCGCTCCCCCGGTCAACACGCCCGACGCCTACCTGCGGCTGCACCTGCTCTCCGCGCGGCTGGTGCGTCCGCGCAGCATCAATCTCGACGGCATCTTCGGACTGCTGCCCAACGTCGCGTGGACCTCACTCGGCCCGGTGCCCATCGATCGCCTCGCGGACATCCGACTGCGAGCCCGCTCGCGCGGCCTGCAGCTCACCGTGCACGGGGTCGACAAGTTCCCCCGCATGGTCGACTACGTCGTCCCCGCGGGAGTGCGCATTGCGGATGCCGACCGTGTCCGGCTCGGTGCTCACCTCGCCGAAGGGACCACGGTGATGCACGAGGGCTTCTGCAACTTCAATGCCGGCACGCTGGGCACCTCGATGGTCGAGGGTCGCATCTCCGCCGGGGTCGTCGTCGGCAACGGGTCGGATATCGGCGGTGGCGCCTCGATCATGGGCACCCTGTCAGGTGGGGGCAAGGAGGTCATCACGATCGGCGAGCGGTGCCTCATCGGTGCCAACGCGGGAGTCGGGATCTCGCTCGGTGATGACTGCATCGTCGAGGCCGGCACCTACGTCACGACGGGCGCCCGCATCACCCTGCCGGACGGTGCTGTCGTGCGCGCGCGTGACCTGTCGGGCGTACCCGGACTGCTCTTCCGACGCCACTCGGTGAGCGGGGCTCTCGAGGCTGTCGCGCGCTCCGGCTCCTGGGGCGGACTCAACGCCGCCCTGCACACTGGGCAGTAGCAGCGCTGCCGCGAATGACTCAGCCGCGGTCGGTGAGGGAGGGGTAGTTCCGCTCCGGCGACCCTGTGTAGACCTGGCGCGGCCGACCGATCTTGGTGTTGGGGTCGGTGATCATCTCGCGCCACTGGGCGATCCAGCCCGGCAGTCGACCGAGAGCGAACAGCACCGTGAACATGCGCGTCGGGAAGCCCATCGCCTTG
>CAZLHZ010000345.1:0-2805 GCA_964559285.1 uncultured Actinomycetes bacterium
ATCGAGTCGGCATCGACGACCGGCAGCCCCATCTCAGCGGCGGTCGCGAGCGGGATGATCGTGTTGAGGCCACCGACCTCGATCGGCATGAGAGCGACGGGTTCGCGACCGAGATAGCGGGCGAGAGCGCGGATGCTCGCGATGTACTCCTGCCCCGAGGGAATCTTCTCGATGACGACGGTGGGGGCACCGATGCCGGCGGTCGTGAGGACAAGTCCCTGCGGATCAAGCTCGGCGGGATCCACGATTGTCGCGGGGCCGAAGTCCTCGAACGCCTGCCGCGCCATGATCTTGGCGATGTAGGGATCGCCTCCGCCACCGGCACCGAGCAGGGTGGCGCCGAGGGCGAGGTCGTCGAGGTCGTCGACCGTCACGGTGCGCATGGTGAGTCCGTCAACGGGTCCGCTACCGGACCCCGCCCATGGGGACGTAGTCGATGTCGTAGCCGAATGCCTTCGGTCCGACGAGGTCGAGCATGCCGGGCTGATGCCACTCGGTGGCGCACGGCATGCCGATGACGTTGACCCGCTGGCCGTAGGCCAAGGTCTCGACCGTGATGGGGGCGGCGTTCTCCAGATCGAGCAGGCAGATGAGGTCGGGAGTCGTGATGATCGGTCGGCCATCCTCGAAGGCGAGCAGGAGCTCGTTCTGGATCTCGATGCGCATCGTGCGGCTGGGATCGCTCAGGTGCTCCAGCACGACGGTGCCGCGGGCGAAGCCTGCGGTGGTGCGCCGATCAAGGTCGATGATCTTGCCGCTGAAGAAGATCTCGGCCTCGGCGAAGTCAAGGAACTTCTGGAAGGCGCCCTCCTCACCGCGCTGCACCGCGTGCAGATGGCGGCCCAGGTCGACGCAGAAGCTCATCGAGCCCTGGATGCCATGCTTGGCGATCTGGCCGGCAGTCATCGAGTAGCACGAGATGGCGTTGGCCATGCCGAGCTGCATGACGGAGGCGCGGGCCAGCTTCTCAGCGACCTGGTTGGAGATCGTCTCGAAGACGACGAGGTTGCCCTTCTCGTCGGCGACACTCATCGGCGCGGCCGGGATGCCCGCGAGGGTGAAGACGGTCATCTCGATCTGCGGGAAGGCACGGCGCATCGAGTCGGCATCGACGACGGGCAGTCCCATCTCGGCCGCGGTCGCCAGCGGGATGAGGGTGTTCATGCCACCGACCTCGATCGGCATGAGGGCGACCGGCTCCTTGCCGAGGTAGTTCGCGAGGGCCTTGACCCCGGTGACGAACTCGGTGCCGGCCGGGACCTTCTCGACGATGACGGTGGGGGCGCCGATGATCGCGGTCGTGAGGACGAGCCCCTCCGGATCGAGCTCGGCCGGGTCGACGATCATGACGGAGCCGTAGGTCTCCATCGCCTGGCGGACCATGAGCCGCGCGATGTACGGATCGCCACCGCCGCCCGTGCCGAGGAGCGTGGCGCCCAGGGCCATGTCGTCCAGGTCGTCCAGGGTGAGTTCGCGCATGGGATCCCCTCGTGCCGGGTGTGGGTCGGGTCGACACCCTAGGCGAGTCCCGCGCCTGCGCCTATGGGCGGATCGCTGTGGCTCTGGGATTCCTATGGGCGGATCGCCCAGCACCATGTGGGGGTGGCCGGTGGGGGTTGCGCCGTGCCCGGCCCGACTCGCATCCCTATCCGGGATATGTCCTGCTAGCCTGCCGGCAGTCCATTCGGCGGAAGGCGGGGGTCATGTCCATGTCACCGAGGTCTCGATTCACTCGGGGTACGACGTCCCTGGCGCTTGCCGCCGCGGTGACCCTGACAGCGGGGGGGGGGTCTCGCTAGCGCGTGGCTAGCTCCTGCCGCTAGGGCCTACTCCGAGACCCGCGTCGACCTGCGGGTCTCCAAGACTTCCGTCGCGGTCGGATCGACCGTCGTCTTCACCCTCTCCGTTCAGCCGCGGATGAATGGGCGCGTGGCGACCCTGCAGACATCGGTCAACGGCAAGGGCGGCTGGCAGGCGGTCAAGACGGTCCGCACCGATCGCACGGGTGTGGCCTCGTGGTCGGTGGTGCTTGACGGAACCTCTGCGCTCCACTACCGCGCCGTCGTGACGGCGACGACCCGCTACTCGCCGGCCACCTCGGAGATCATCAAGATCACGGTGGCCAAGGCCAAGACGACGTTGACGGTGAAGTGGCCTGAGGGTGACCTCGTCGATGGCGGTGAGCAGATCACCGGCAAGGCGACCCCGACTGAGAACGGACGCTGGGTCTACCTCGAGCGCTTCGATGACGTCATCGAGGACTGGGAGGAGGTCGACTCCGACCGGGTCGACTCGCGCGGCAACTATGACCTCTCCCTCGACTACGGCGCCGGCACGGTGACGTATCGCGTCCGCGTGCCAGCGACCAAGCGGGCGGGCCAGGCGATCTCGGATGAGACGGATCTGACCTTCAACGACGGCTCCGGCAACTACCAGGTCGAGATCTCGTGGCCCAGCGGCAACCAGATCACCGAGGACGACATCGTCTCGGGCGTCATCGACAACCTCGAGAGCGGTTCCTACGACGTCATCCTCGAGTTCGTCGATCCGGACACCGGTGACTGGTCCGATGAGGGCACCGAGGGCGCGATTGTCGAGGACGGCTACAACGACTTCTCGATCTCCTTCTACGGGCTGTCGGGCTACTACGGCCCGGTACGCCTGGTGATCCGTGATGAATTCGGTGACCTCGTCTGGGCGAGCGATCCCTACGACGTTGACGTCCTCTAGGACGGCGACGGTCGTGGGGGTGGCGAGTCCAACAGCCTGGGGGTCGTACGTCCGCGCAGTCCGTCGACCTTCGGC
>CAZLHZ010000346.1:0-2800 GCA_964559285.1 uncultured Actinomycetes bacterium
GACGACACCCTGCTCGTGGAGCGCTACGTCCAGCAGGGCCGTCACATCGAGGTGCAGGTCCTTGCCGACACGCACGGCAACGTCCTGCATCTCGGGGAGCGGGACTGCTCCACGCAGCGCCGCCACCAGAAGGTGCTCGAGGAGGCACCGGCCCCCACGATCTCCGACTCCGTGCGCGCGATTGTCACCGAGTCAGCGGTGAAGCTGGCGCGCGCCGTGGGCTATGTCAACGCGGGCACAGTCGAGTTCCTCGTGTGCGGCGAGGAGGTCTACTTCCTCGAGATGAACACCCGCCTGCAGGTGGAGCATCCGGTCACGGAGCTCGTGACGGGCCTTGATCTCGTGGCCCTGCAGCTCCTTGTCGCCGACGGCCAGCCGCTGCCCTTCACTCAAGAAGACGTTCGTCTGCGCGGTCACGCCATCGAGGCCCGGGTCTACGCCGAGGATCCCTTCAACGGCTTCCTGCCACAGGCAGGTCGCGCCCAGATCGTCGTCTGGCCGCAGCACGTGCGCGTGGATGCAGCGCTGGAGTCCGGGCAGACCGTCGGCACGGACTACGACCCGATGCTCGGCAAGGTCATCGCCTTCGGCCCGACGAGGGAGGCGGCGCGTCACGCACTCGTGCAGGCACTTGATGAGACCGCGATCCTCGGGCTCACGACGAATGTCGGCTTCCTGCGGACCCTGGCCTCCTCCGAGCAGTTCCGCACCGCGACCATCGACACCGCATGGCTTGACCATCACGGGGATGCGATCACCCGCGAGGGTCGCTCGGTTGCCCTGGCCCTCGCCGCCGCCTGTGCTGCCGCCGAGACGACGGGTGGTCAGGTCGGTGCGGGACAGCAGGATTCGGCATCGGCGTACCCCCATCCCTTCAGCGCGGCGGATGGCTGGCGAATCGCCGGTGACCAGGCTCCGACCCTCATCAGTCTTGTCGCCGATGGCGACACGCATCGCATCCGCGTCCATCGCGACGGAACAGTCGAGACCGACGGATCCCGCGTGCACATCACGATCCTGCGGCGCAGCGGCTCGCAGATCCTTGCCGAGATCGATGGAGTCACCGAGCGGGCCGTGATGATCTCTGAGGCGACGCGTATCCGACTCTCCTATCGCGGCCAGTCGTATGCCTTCGACCGGCCGGAGTTCGCGGATCGCGCCGATGGTCAGGGTTCCTCGGATGGAGTCATCCTCGCCCCGATGCCCGGTGCTCTCACCCGTGTGCTCGTCATCAGCGGTCAGCAGGTTGAGGAGGGCGACACGCTCGGTGTCCTCGAGGCGATGAAGATGGAGTTCCCGCTGCGGGCACCGATCAGCGGCACCGTGTCGATTGGTGCGGCAGCAACCGCGGGTGCTGGCACGCAGGTGAAACTCGGCGAACGGCTGTTCGCCGTCGTCGCCCCCGCCTGATCTGCCGACGACCTGCTGTTGTGCGCCGCAAGGGGCTAGGGTCCAGCATGACCTCTCCGCATCATCGCCGTCTCCGCCGGGGGATCGTCACACTGGCCATTGCCGCCGTCGTGTCAGGTTGCACCGCCATTCCGGCGTACGCAGCTGATCGTCTGCGCATCTCCAGTCCCGACGTCGTGCGCGGGGGAGAGCTTCCGGTCAGCGCCACGTGCGATGGTGCCGGTCTGCCACCGACCATTCGGTGGCGCCACGTGCCGTCCGGCACGGTGAGCTTCCTGCTCATCATGGACACCGAGCGCGGCCCGGCCCGCCCCGGAGAGACGCCCACGACGGACGGTGACTACTCGTGGACGTTGTACGACGTCCCCGCGGCAACCCGATCCACGGCGGCCACCCGCCACGGCACCACCGGACTCAACTCGCACAATCCCGACTTCGCCTACGCGCCACCCTGCTCTCAGGGAGCAGGCACCCACACCTACACGATCACGGTCTATGCCCTCTCAGCGCGCATTGGCCTTGCTCAATCTCGCGCGACAGGTGATCGGTTGAAGGCGCGAGCGCGCGGCATCACCCTGTCCAAGGCCACGTTCACCGTGACGGCGACCCGGTCATGAGTGAGCCCGGGTCGCACGTTCACTCGCACGACCACGATCATCCGATTCGGATGCCGAGCACACTGACTCGGCGGCGGCTCCTGCAGGTGGCGGCCGCGGGGGTCGGTGTCGCCGCATTGGGCGGCGCGGTGAATCCCCGTCAAGCGCAGGCGGCCAGCACCAAGGTGAGCCTGCCGGGCTTCGCCCACTTTGCCGACGTGATCACAACCTTCCGCAGCGGCTCCTGGTATCTCGTCGAGGTCGACGGTGCGCTTCCGGATCACGGCATGATGGTGGGAATCACGTCGTGGCAGCAGCAAATCCCCGTCCCGCAGGACTACACGGGCTCGATGGCGTGGCAACTGCCGGCGCGTCCCACACAGGCCACGAACCCGGTCTCGCTCGCCACGTCACTGCGTCGACAGGCAGTGGCACTCGCGGTCAATGGTGTCCCGATCTTCAATGCCCTCAACAACACCGGCACCGACTCACTCCTCGCGGGTGAACTTGACGACTGGGGTGGACACTGCGGGCGCGGTGACGACTACCACTATCACGTTGCACCTTTGCATCTGGAGAAGGTCGTGGGTCCCGGCGTACCCATCGCCTATGCGCTCGATGGCTATCCGATCTATGGCTCAACTGAGCCGAATGGCTCCGCGATGCGGGCACTGGACTCCGCGACGCACGGACATGTCTGGAAGGACTCGTTCCACTACCACGGGACATCGAGCTACCCCTACACGATTGCCGCGATGCGGGGGAAGGTGACCGTGCTTGACGACATGATCTCG
>CAZLHZ010000347.1:0-500 GCA_964559285.1 uncultured Actinomycetes bacterium
ACGACGATGGCGATGCGATTGGAGACCAACGGGCGACCGGCCTGATCGAGGATCAGTCCACGCACCGCGGGGGTGATGACTTCGCGGGTGCTGTTGCTCACCGACGCGGCCTTATAGCCCTCCGAACGCAGGACCTGCAGGAAGAAGAGCCGGCCGAGCAGGGTGGCCAGAAGCGAGACGACCAGCACGCCGAAGACGAAGAGGCGCAGATTGGAGCGGTCGCTCACCAGACCTCCTGATCAACCCTCGACTGCGCAGCAGTCCTGCGCTCACGTGCAGGCCACGGTACGACGAATCCCGGGGCGATGCGGTTCCGGCCCGCCGACGCGCCCGTGGGATCCCGTCAGATCCCGCGGGGGGTCAGGCGTGCCGACAGGAACCAGACGGCGGGGACGAGGAAGGGGGCCAGGATTCCGGCGTACACCGCGGTGGACAGCGCGAGGCCCGGCATCGCCTGCCACGTGATCCGCGGGCTGCCGAGGATGGCGGCGAGGGCCGCG
>CAZLHZ010000347.1:510-2787 GCA_964559285.1 uncultured Actinomycetes bacterium
TCCACGCCTCCGCCACGGGCCACGCGGACGAGACGAGCAGGACCGCGATGGCGGAGACCACAACGATGCCGATTGCGGGCAGAACGGGTCGATCAGGAAGGGTGATCGAGCCGACCGCGAAGCCGAGGATGGCGAGGATGAGGGCTGTGGACCCCACGATCCCGTCGGCAGGCTGGGCTAGATCGAGGGCAAGGCCGGCCGCGAATCCCAGGATGGTGCCCGTCGACGGGCCGTATCTCAGGGCGAATGCGACGACGGTGATCGTCACGAGGTCGGGTGTGGCACCGGGCAGCCCGATGCGGGTGAGCACGGAGTACTCCAGCACGACCTCGAAGAGGACGAGGCCGGCAGCCAGCAGCCAGTGGCGCCAGGTCACGGCGACGCCGACGGACTGGGGGCGGGGTTGGCCGAGGAGCTCGAGACCGGTCTCGGACTGCCACTGGCGCTCGGGCTGGGGGTGGGCGGATTCGGGAGCACCGAGTCGCGCGGATCCTCGCGGGGCGGGACGACGACGACGCCGACGAGGTCCAGCGATGAGATGTCGACATAGGGCTTGACGAGTGCAATCTGCGCAAGCTGGCCGGGCGTGCCACTGGCATCGAGAACCTCGCCGAGCGGGATGCCCGGTGCGAAGGGACGGCCTCCACCGGCCCCGAATGTCACCAGCGCCTGACCGTCCTCGAGGACAGCATTGGGGTCGAGCAGCTGCAGTTCGAGCACCTCCTGCTGGCCGGTGCCGTTGAGCAGTCCGACCTCACGGCTTCCGGCCATCCGGGCGCCGACCGTCGAGGTTGCGTCAACGATGAGCAGAACTGTCGAGGTGTTGGGGCCAGCATCGACGACGCGTCCGACGAGTCCATCTCCATTGATGACGCACATGTCGACGGTGACACCGTCGATGGTGCCCGCGTCAATGGTGACCGTCCACGTGAAGCCCTGCGCTGGACCAACCGCCACCACCTGTGCCGGCACAATCGTGTAGCTCCCCATCCCGGCCACCCGGAGCAGGCGATCGAGTTCCTCAGCTCGTGCGCGATCCGATTCGGTGAGTCGCACCTCGGCCTGCAGTTCCGCATTGCGCTGGTTGAGGTCGCTGATCTTCTGCTGCATCGACCCCAGCGACGCGAGCCCGGAGGCGAACTCGCGGATCGGGACGACGACAGCGGTCGCGGCGATCTCCAGCGGACCGAAAATGCGATCAGCGAGTGAGCGGACGGGACCGAGCGGACCGCCCTCGCTACCGCGCACATCAATGACGACGATGACGATAGCCACCAGCAGCAAGGCTCCGAGGATGAGGCGGGTGGCGCGGTTATCCCGCATGGTTGCGTGTGTCCGCCCGTGACTGGATGGTCAGTCGCTCATCAGTGACGAGGCTCGGAGATAAGGACCTGCTGCAGGGATTCGAACTCCTCCACGCACTTGCCCGACCCCATGACGACGGCATTGAGGGGGTTCTCGGCAATGATCGTCGGCATCCCTGTCTCGTGGCGCAGCCGCTCGTCAAGCCCGTGCAGGAGGGCGCCACCGCCGGTGACGACGATGCCGCGATCCATGATGTCGCTCGAGAGCTCGGGCGGTGTGCGATCGAGGGTCGTCTTCACCGCATCGATGATGGCATTCACCGGCTCTTCGATTGCCCGTCGAATCTCCTCGGCCGTCACAACGATGGTGCGCGGCAGGCCCGTCACCAGATCGCGGCCGCGGATCTCAGCCTGGGGTTCATTCGGGGAGGGGAAAGCTGAGCCAATCGCGATCTTGATCTCCTCCGAGGTGCGCTCCCCCAGCATGAGGGAGTACTCCTTCTTGACGTACTGGATGATCGCGTTGTCGAGCTCGTCACCGCCCACGCGGATCGAGATGCTCGTGACGACACCGCCGAGCGAGATGACGGCGACCTCGGTTGTGCCACCACCAATGTCGACGATCATGTTGCCCCGCGGCTCATGCACCGGAAGGCCCGCACCGATGGCCGCAGCCATGGGCTCTTCAATGATGTACACCTTGCGCGCCCCGGCCTGGTATCCCGCATCCTTCACGGCACGCTGCTCGACACCGGTGATCCCCGACGGAACGCACACGACGAGTCGCGGCTTGGCGAAGTAGCGCCGCTTGTGGACCTGCTGGATGAAGTAGCGCAGCATGCGCTGGGTCGTCTCGAAGTCGGCGATGACGCCATCCTTGAGTGGCCGGATCGCCACGATGTTGCCCGGGGTGCGGCCGATCATCTTCTTGGCCTCGTTGCCGACCGAGAGGATGCCGCCGGTGTTCTGATTG
>CAZLHZ010000348.1:0-2763 GCA_964559285.1 uncultured Actinomycetes bacterium
CCCCACAACCCGACCGGGTCAACCCCGACGCCCGGCGAGCTCGCCGCGCTCGCCACCCTCGCCCGCCGGCACGGCATCACCGTCATCTCCGACGAAATCCACGCTCCCCTCGCCATGCCCGGCTCGCGCTTCATCCCCTATCTCTCGTGTGACGCCGACACCACCCACGATGTCGCCCTTCTCTCGGCAACGAAGGGCTGGAACCTGCCCGGCCTGAAGTGCGCCCAGCTCATCGCCGGATCCGATGGCCTCGCCGAGCAGCTGCGCCAGAGTGTGCCCGTCGAGGTGCAGCACGGTGCCGGTCATCTGGGCGCGATCGCCGCGGTGGCGGCGTACGACCACGGACAGCCGTGGCTCGAGCGCGCCATCGCGACTATCGCCGGCAACCATCGGCTGCTCGCCGACCTGCTCGCCGGACCGCACGCGAGTCTGGGGCTGAGCTATCAGCCGCCCGCAGCGACCTATCTCGCGTGGCTCGACCTCTCGCCGCTCAACCTCGGGCCCGACCCCGCCGCGACCCTGCTGGAGCGCGGCCGCGTCGCGGTGAGCTCCGGGATCCCCTTCGGTGCCCCCAACTGGGTGCGGCTCAATCTCGGCACCACACCGACGGTGGTCCGCGAGATCGTCGAACGGATGGCCGCTAGCGTCACCCCATGACGACTGACTTCGAGTGCACTGTCGACGCCCTGCGTGCGCGGGTGCGCGAACTCATGCCCGCGATCCGCGCTGACCTCGAGGCCCTCGTGCGGATCCCGTCGTGCGCCTTCGAGGGATTCCCGCGCGAACCGGTGCGCGCCGGCGCCGCGGAGACCTCGCGGGTGCTCGCCGTTGCGGTCGACGAGGTGTCGCTGCTGGACGTGCCCGGTGGTGAGCCCGCCGTCCTCGGTCGCATCAGCGGACCCGATGGTGCCCCGCGGGTCCTGCTCTACGCGCACTACGACGTGCAGCCCGCCGGGGATGAGACCGCCTGGCACACCCCGCCCTTCGACCCGGTCGAGGTCGGTGGGCGGCTCTACGGCCGCGGGGCTGCTGATGACAAGAGCGGCATCGTCGTGCACGCCGGAGCCCTGCGCGCCGTCCGCGATGTCCTCGGTGAGGTGGCGCTCCACGTCACCGTCATCGTCGAAGGTGAGGAGGAGTGCGGCGGACCACTGCCCGACCTCGTCCTCGCCCAGCCCGACCTGCTCGCCGCTGATGCGATCGTCGTGGCCGACGTCGGCAACCTGCGCATCGGCGAACCCACCCTCACCACCGCCCTGCGCGGACTCGTCGACTGCATCGTCGAGGTGCGCACCTTGCCCGGACCGCTGCATTCGGGGATGTACGGCGGACCCGCCCCCGATGCCCTGCTCGCGCTCATCCGGATCCTCGACACGCTGCGCACCCCCGACGGGGACACTGCGGTCGATGTGCCGGGCAGCGACTGGCCGGGAGCGGACTACCCCGAGGACCTCTACCGCGAACTCACCGGCGCCACCGGCCCGCTGCTCGGTGGTGGATCGATCGCCAGTCGGCTCTACTCCCGCCCCGCCGTCAACGTCATCGGACTCGATGCCCCGCGCGTCGAGGGCGCCATCAACGCCGTCATCCCGGTTGCCCGCGCCAAGGTGTCGCTGCGGATCCCGCCCGGCGTCGACCCGGCCGTCGCCATGGACCGGCTCATCACCCACCTGCGCGCCGCAGCCCCGTGGGAGGTGGAGGTGACGGTGACTCCCGGGCAGGGTGCGCCGGGCGAGTCGATTGGTCGCCAGGGTCCGGCGTACGCCGCAGCCCAGGCCGCCATGGCCTCGGCCTATGGCCGGCCCGCGGGGCAGATCGGCTCCGGGGGGTCCATCCCCCTGGTCGCGGCCCTCGCCCAGACCCAGCCCACCGCGGAGATTCTGCTCTTCGGCGCCCAGGATCCGGGGGCGCGGATCCACGCCCCCAACGAGTCGGTCGACCTCGCCGAGCTGGAGCGGGCCGTGCTGGCCGAGGCGATCTTCCTCGCCCGGCTCGCGGTCGGCGCGGGCGTCGACGTCGGATGAGGCTCGTCGGATGAGGCTCGTTGACGGACCTGGGCCGGGCATCGTCGAGGTGACCGTGTGGTCACTGGAGATGACCTCGCCCGCCGAGCTCGTACCCGCGGGTGCGCCAGCCGATCCGAGTGTGCAACTTCTGAGCGCCGGTCGGGTGGCTCCGGAACTCTCAGCGTTCTTCTATCGCGAGGTCGGTGCGGCCTGGCACTGGGTCGATCGCGCCGAATGGACGCGTGCGGACTGGATGCGATGGGTTGACCGCGACGAGCACCACCTGCTGTGGGTCGTGAGCGAGGGTGCACCCGCGGGCTACATCGAACTCGAGCAGCAGGCCGGTGGATCCGTTGAGGTCGCCTACTTCGGGCTCATGCCCGGATGCCTCGGCCGCGGGCTGGGGCCGTGGCTGCTGGCCAAAGGCATTGCGGCGGCCTGGGCCCTGCCGGGGACGCAGCGGGTGTGGGTCCACACCTGCTCCCTGGACTCCCCCGCCGCCCTGCGCACCTATGAGGCGCGCGGACTACGCGTCTTCGAACAGTCCGTGGAGTGGCGCCGACCGGAATAGCGCGTCAGGACGAGGCCGTCATGGCGTCGACGTCAGGACACGGGTGCTACGACACGGTGAGCCCGGTCACCGTGTCGCCCGAGGAATTCGCGGCCCACATTCGCGAGCCATCAAACGCAATCGCGGAGGGCCCGTTGAAGCCATACGACCCACCCGACAGGGTCCGCACCCACGACCCATCCGACA
>CAZLHZ010000349.1:0-2737 GCA_964559285.1 uncultured Actinomycetes bacterium
GATCGTCAGCCTCGTCTCACAGCGCGCTCCCCAGCGAGACCGGTATCTCGCGCAGGTCGTCTCCGACATCGAGGGAGCGCTGAAGGCCTCGCGCATCAAGGCCACGGTCACCGGACGCCCCAAGCACTACTACTCCGTCTATCAGAAGATGATCGTGCGCGGCCGTGACTTCGCCGACATCTATGACCTCGTGGGAGTGCGAGTCCTCGTTGAATCCATCCGTGACTGCTACGCGGTGCTCGGCATCGTCCACGCGAAGTGGAGCCCGGTCCCGGGTCGATTCAAGGACTTCATCGCGATGCCGAAGTTCAACATGTATCAGTCCCTGCACACGACCGTCATCGGTCCCGAGGGCAAGCCCGTCGAGCTGCAGATCCGGACCACCGATATGCATCGCTCGGCGGAGTTCGGGGTCGCCGCTCACTGGCGCTACAAGCAGCAGGACGTGGGTGGCAAACGCGGCCCCGACGACTTCGGGTGGCTCCGTCAGCTCCTGGAGTGGCAGCGCGAGACAGAGGATCCCGAGGACTTCCTGGACTCCCTGCGCTACGACCTGGGATCGACGGAGGTCTTCGTCTTCACACCGAAGGGGGATGTCATCGCCATCCCCTCCGGCGGCACCCCCGTCGACTTCGCCTACACCGTCCACACCGAGGTCGGACATCGCTGTGTCGGGGCCCGGGTCAACGGCAAGCTCGTGCCGCTGGAGTCCCGCCTCTCCAATGGTGACGTCGTCGAGATCTTCACCTCGAAGGCGCAGGATGCCGGCCCCAGTCGCGACTGGCTGGGCTTTGTCGCCTCGGCGCGCGCCAAATCAAAGATCAAGGCGTGGTTCACGAAGGAGCGTCGTGAGGAGGCGATCGAGCAGGGCAAGGAGTCCTTGGCCCGCGCGATGCGCAAGCAGGGGTTGCCGCTCCAGAGGCTGATGACCAATCAGGCGCTGTCGGCAATCGCTGCCGAGCTCCACCAGTCGGATGTCAGTGGGCTCTACGCCGCGGTGGGAGAGGGACGGGTCGCAGCCGCGACCGTCATCCAGCGACTGGTGGCTGCCGCCGGCGGTGCTGAGGCTGCGGCAGACGAGTCCGCGGAGCTGGTCACCCCCCGCAATGTCCGCAAGCGCATGGCCGGTCACGGCGACCCCGGGGTCGTCATTCAGGGCGGTCTTGATGTCTGGGCCAAGCTGGCCAAGTGCTGCACCCCGGTGCCGGGTGACAAGGTCATCGGCTTCATCACGCGCGGTTCCGGCGTTTCGGTGCACCGGGAGGACTGCATCAACGTGCCCAACCTCCGCGCTGATGCCGCTCGGCTCGTCGACGTGGAGTGGGCGCCCTCAGCCACGAGCGTGTTCCTCGTGAACATCCAGGTTGAGGCACTCGATCGCGCCCGCCTGCTCTCAGACGTCACCCGCACTCTGTCGGATCAGCACGTCAACATCCTCAGCGCCTCTGTCAGCACGACGCGCGATCGGATCGCCCTGTCCCGCTTCACCTTCGAGATGGCCGATCCCAAGCACCTCAAGGCGGTGCTCAATGCGGTCAGGGGAGTTGACGGCGTCTACGACGTCTACCGCGTGTGAATCAGCGGGTGAAGTCGGTGAGCGCGCTTCGCGCGGCGTCCAGCAGCATCCGGTTCGAGGCGATGGAGCTCTCCAGCGAGGAGAGCTTGGCGGTGTCGCCCTTGGCAGCAGCGGCATCGCGCTGCTGCTCGAGCTTGGCGATTGCCGTCTCGAACTTCGCCACCGTGTCCTCAGCACGCGCCCGGGTCTCCGGATTGCTGCGCCGCCACTGATCTGACTCGCCGTTGCGAACCGCGTCCTCGACCTTGCGCAGACGACCTTCGATCCGCTCCTTGTCGCCGCGCGGCACGTGGCCGATCCGCTCCCAGCGCTCCTGGATGCCGCGCAGCGCCGCCTTGGCAGCCTTGAGGTCGGTCACCGGCAGCAGTGCCTCGGCCTCGACAACGAGCGACTCCTTGGCGACGAGATTCTCCTTCTCGCCTGCACTGCGCTCATCAAGGACGGAGCCGCGGGCAGCGAAGAAGGCGTCCTGGGCGGCGCGGAAACGCGCCCAGAGACGGTCGTCATCGTTCTTGGCCAGCCGCGGAGCGGCCTTCCACCGATCCATGAGGGCGCGGTAGGCACGGGCCCCACCGGTCCAGTCGGTCGACGTGGACAGTGCCTCCGCCTCCGCGATGATCTGCTCCTTCTCGGCCTTGGTCTCCTTGCGCTGCGCCTCGACTGCGGAGAAGTGCTGGCGGCGCGCCCGGTCGAAGGTGGCCCGCGCGGCGCTGAAGCGCTTCCACAGCTCCTGCTCGCGCTGCCGGTCGGCCCGGGGGGCGGCCTGCCAGGTCGCGAGGAGTTCCGTGAACCGCTCGCCCGTGGCCTTCCAGGCTGTGGAGGTTGCGAGCGCCTCAGCATCGGCGACGAGCGCCTCGCGGGCCGCGAGGGCAGCCGCTCGCTGCTCCTGACGGCGGGCAGCGGCCTCGGCTTTGCCCGCCTCGATCGCGGTCGCCAACTCCTCGCACGCCGACGTCAGCGCCGCGATATCACCCACGAACTGCGGGGTGGTCATCGCCTCACGGACCCGGGTGAGGGCCCCGGCAGCCTGCTCAGGCGACCCGAGGCCATCTCGTAGGCGGGTGTGGGCGAGCGAGATCTCGGCGACGAGGTCGTCGTAGCGACGACCGTAGAACGCCAGCCCGTCCTCGGGAGGTCCTGCCGCCCACTGGGCAATCTGGA
>CAZLHZ010000350.1:0-2729 GCA_964559285.1 uncultured Actinomycetes bacterium
CCCTTCCCGCGGGGCCACCATCTGCAACGCCTCGTCCAGCAACTGGGCCCGGACGACCTCGGGCGGCGGGGGCCTGTAGGGCAGGTGCCCCCGCACCACGGTCTTATCCGCCGGGACCTTGAGGCGATCCTTGGGGATGATGGAGTCAGGCATTAGTAGCCAATCCCTGCGGCGAGCAGGTAATCCTTCAGCGTGCTCGGCTGCATCAGCGGACGGCCAGCGGCGGCCTCTTCCAGAGGGCCAAGAATCTTACGCGCCCGGAGCGGGGCCGCGATGGCCCGAGGAATCCCGAACGCCTCTCGGAGATCGGGGCTTAGCTTGACCGCCTGTGCCAGCTCAGCGCGCGCCATCGGGAGAGCTGCCTGCACTTGCTCTGGGGACATCTGGGGAATCTTGCGGGCGAATGGCGCGAACCCCCGCGATTCAATCTTTCTGGCGGGGACACGAGTGCCACGCATCACCGGACTGGCGACATCGCTGGCATAGACCCCAGCCTGTTGCGCGGCCTTGCCACGCGCCGTCTCGGTAACGGCCTGTCGATATGCGCCCTGCGTAAAGTAATCCGACTCGTCCAGCAACCGCTTGGCCAGTACCTGTGCGTCCGCGCCTGAGAGGCGTGTTGCCGCCCGCACGCGCTGAGCGCCAGTCCCGGCTTGGCTGACTGCCGCGTTCTCGGCGGCCTTCTGCACGTCGATGATGTGCTCCCGCACCGCTTTCAGGATATCCTGCTGGCTCGGATTGGGATACTTCTCACGGAATGACGGGCTGCTGAGGATGTCATCGACGTACTCGCGGATGCCGGCCTGCCCAAACGTCTGCGCGGGGCCTTGCGTAACTCGCCCAGCGGCCTCCGCCGCCTGGTACATCGGCGCAGTTTTCGCCCGGAGCGACTGCTCCATCGCATCCTTCAGCACGTCGGTAGAGGGTGTTCGCATCGCCCGGAGCAAATCGCGGCCAGCGAATCCGAGTCGAGTAATCCCCGCCAAGGCCGGCGCAGCGACCGCTCCGACAGCTCCAGCCTCAAGCGCCGACTCCAGCCGACGCCCCTCCATTCCCGGCGCCCCGGATAGGAGTTGCTCACCAGCCGCGAGGCCAGCGCCACCCCCAATCAGTCGCGCCGCACCCGATCGCGCCACTGGCAGCCGCCCAGCGGCCTGTAGCGCTCCGCGCAGGGCCTGCGGGGCACGGCCCGCTATTGCCCCGCCAGCGGCCATCAGGGGGAGTCCGCCCGCCATCCGACCGACGTCCGAGGCCACCGGTACGTCAGTCGTCTCGGCCTGAATCTGCCGCTTGGCCTCTTCTACCGGGACGCCACTGGTCGCGGCCCGCAGGCCGGACATCGCCAGCTGAGCGCCAGGGAACCCGGCGGCCACCGTCTGGAACGCCTCTAGCCCCGCCTTAGCGCCCGCCTTGATATTTGCCGCGGCGGGGGACATCTCGGCCAGCCCCATCGGGTCCTCGCGCTGCATCTCGGCCGCGTTGAACGCCGCAATCTTCGGAGCCCACCGCTGAATCTCGGCGTTAATCTCTGCCGCCGAATACCCATTCTCCCGCATAAAGCGGATATTTTCCAGCATCGCCTGCGTCGGGTCCTTCCGCGGCGTGGTCGGATTTGCGCCATTAGCCATTGTAGTCATCCGCGTTATTGGGCTTTTCGCCGCGCGTGGTCGTGGTACGCCCACCAGTGGTAGCACCACCGGTAGTTCCTGTCGTCGACCCAGTAGACCCTAGTGGCGTATACACACCACCAAAGGCGTTATACACTCCCTGACGCTTCTGCTCAAGGAACTGCGACAACTGGCGTAGTTTAGCAAGCGCCGCGGCCGGCTCATCCTGACGATCCGGGAGCATCGTCATCGCCTGACTTAGCTCGCCACCAGTCAACTGTCCGCCAAAGCGCAGGTTGCGGATTTCACCGGATAGTGCTTCGACCGCCGCTCGCACCTCAACGCCTGCGGGATCTATGCGATTGGTCGCTTGAGCTGGAAGGAAATTCTTGACCCCGCCAAGCGCATCGGGGTTCTGCTGAATCAACGCGTCAATGTTCTGCGTCATCAGCACGCTGGCGTCAAGCCGAGACAAGCTGTTTCGAGCCGCCACGGGAAGGTCCTTGGCCTTGCCTTCAGCAATATCCAATCGACGCCGCTCTAGGCTCAACTGCTCCTGCTGATATGGCGTCATCGCCCGTTGCGCGGTAATCTCCCGCATCTTGTAATAATTGGCGAGTCGGTCAGCGTATCGACGATTTGGCTGAAACTCGCCACGCTCCTCACCAAGCGCCCGAAGTTCCTCAAACGCCGACCTGTTGCCCTCGGCCTCGGCTTCGCGCTCCTGCCTGGTTTTGATGGCACCTTCAGTCTCTGCGCGCTGGACAGCAGCCGTAAGCAGGTCCCGCTCCGCCAGTAGCGCCTCAGAGCGCTTGATGTCCCGCGCCCGCTGCCCGATGGGGATGTTAAGCGTGATGTCGCCAATCCGGAGTGGCGTCGTCCCAGAGGGACGGGCCTCCTCCTGCTCCAGCTGTCGCATCGCGCCACCGAAGTCCACCGGCCCCGTCGGCAGGGACACGGCGCTCGGCGGCAGCGCCGTCCGAGGCGCCTCGGCGCGCGGCGCTCCCATCGGAGCCCGGGTCGCTAGGGAGCCGGGCTCAATCGCTCGCTCGCCAAAGGTGATGAGATCCATCGCCTGCTGCCGCTCCTGTGCCGCCCGCTCCTGCTGTCGCTTGCGCTCCA
>CAZLHZ010000351.1:0-2720 GCA_964559285.1 uncultured Actinomycetes bacterium
CGTGGATCGGGGCCGGGTCCGTCGACACCGAGAGTGCCAAGGTGAAGGACCTGATTCCCGGTTGCCGCTACGACGTGCGGGTGCGTGCGCACAATCAGGTGGGAGCGGGCCCGTGGGAGAAGACCGAGGTCGTCGTCCCTGTGCCCTCGCGGATGCGTCTGCCTTCGGGTGATCTGCGCTGCCTCGTGCAGTAGGTGCGTGGTGCCGGGTGGTCTGAGGCGCGGGTCGCCTCAGGCCACCCGGCCCAGCAGATAGTCGCGGCGGGCCACGAGGAGCTCCCAGGTCGCAGCCGCGGGCGGCGGGCCGGGCACGACCTTGCGCAGCTCGACATGGATGTCGGCGTGTGATCGACCCGTGCGACCGGCGAGCTGGCGCACCATGAAGGCGATCTCCTTGCGCACCCCATCAAGATCGCGCCACGACGCGGCATCTCCTGCATCGGCTTCGATCTGGTCGAAGAGGGTCATCGGCACGGCCTGGCGCAGCTTGGCGTCACGTGATGCGAGCAGTGCCGCAGTCTGCTCGGGGGAGAGCAGTCCGGGCAGGCCGAGGAACTCCTCATCCTCAGCCGTGAGTTCACGCGAGTCCTCCGCTATGTGCGCCCGCCCGCCGTGCAGGACGTGGGCGAACTCGGCTTCGGAGTCCAGGGCGACGAAGTCCGGTGCTCCGGGCTCACTGATGACCCGCTCGATCTCGAAGGCCTCGTCCTTGTCTCCGTCGCCACCGATGCGGACGACGTGATTGCGCTCCTCCTCGAGAGCCGCGGCCAGTGCCAGGAGCGGGCGCACGGCGGGCAGGAACACCGTCGCCGTTTCCAGCGGATTGCGGGCGCGGACGACGCGCCCGATGGCCTGGGAGAAGAAGAGCGGGGTGCGATAGGAGCACGCCCACACGCACACCTGAAGCCGCGTGATGTCCACACCTTCGCTCACCTGACGCACAGCGATGAGCCACCGGTCACTGCCATCACGGAACTTCTCGATCTTGCTGCTCGACCGTGGATCATCCGACAGCACGAGCACGGGGGTGTGACCGGTGACCTTCTTGACCACCGCTGCGTAGGCACGCGCGGTCTCCTGATCGGTGGCGAGCATGAGGCCGCCGGCATCCGGGCTGCCGGACATCCGCACGTCGGTGAGCCGCTGGTCTGCGGCCGCCACGACATGGGAGATCCACTTCCCGCTCGGATCTAGGGCCGTTCGCCAGGCCCGCTCCTCGGTCTTCTTGGTGTCCGCATTGGACAGTGAGGAGCTGAGGACATCACCGGCGGAGTTCATCCACCGACTCACCCCGGAGTAGGCCGCGAACACCACCGGACGCACGACACCATCGCCGAGCGCATGCCGGTAGCCATAGGTGTAGTCGGCGAGGGACAGCAGCTCACCCTCAGCGGTCGTCTCGTAGTCGACGAAGGGAATGCGCTCATCCGGATTGGTGCGGAAGGGCGTGCCGCTCAGGCTCAGTCGCCGGGTGACATCACCGAAGGCCTCACCGACGGCGGCTCCCCAGGTCAGCCCATCAGCCGCGTGATGGACCTCGTCGAGGATGACGAGGCTGCGCCCGTTCATGGCCCGCCCATGGTGCAGGCGCGGATGCCCGGCCACCTGCGCGTAGGTCGTGACATAGCCGATCATGCCGGCCCGCACCGGGCCCTGACTGTTCGTCATCGTGGGATCGAGGAAAAGCCGGAGGGCCGCGGCTGCATCCGCCCACTGGGCGCGCAGGTGGTCGGTCGGCACGACGACGATGACGCGACTGATGACCTTGCGCTCGAGCAGAGAGCTCGCGAGGGTGAGCGCAAAGGTCGTCTTGCCGGCACCCGGGGTCGCGCTCACGAGGAAGTCCCGTGGATGGGTGGCGTCATACTGCGCGAGCGCATCGCGCTGCCAGCGGCGGAGGGGGCGGGTCGTCGTCATCGGCCCGGTCACCCTACCTGTCGGCACCGACACTGCTCGCAGGTGCCGCTCGCACCCCCGCACCTCGCGCGCCTCCCGATACGGTGCTCGGGTGCAGCCGATCAACGCCCCGGTGATTCTCGCGATCACGGTGGCCTGCGTCGCAGCGATCGCGGTGTGGGTGTGGCTGCGCCTCGGCCGCAGCCAGGCCCTCGTCATGCTCGCGCTGTCCACGGCGGCGCTTGCCTGCTGGTGGATCGCCTATGAGGTGCTCCCGGTTGAGGCATGGCGCGAAGGAAACCTGCCGCGGACCCTGGCCATCTACGCCGTCCCCGCAGCCGCCGCTCTCCTGCTCACTCTCATCCGAGCGCGCCGCCGCCGCCAGCGGCTCAGCCCGCAGGCCTGGGGCTGGCTCGCCGCCCTGTGGCTCGGTCCGAGCCTGCTCATCTACATCTCGCAGCTGCGACCCTTCAGCGGTGATGCTGATCCGGACTTCGGCAACAGCATGTGGTGGGCCGGCACCTCAATCGCGATCTACGTGACGATTCCCATCGTGTACGCCGTTGCCGCGCGTCAGCGCATCCGCGACTACGGACTGTCCGTGGGGTTCCTGCGTACCGAGGCGAAGTACCTTCTGCTCATCGTCCCCGTCGTGGCCCTGCTCGTCTTCCTCTTCTCCGCTGAGGAGCGCTTCCAGCAGATCTATCCGTTCTACGACTGGGAGTTCGGCGGCGACTCCGCGTGGCTCAAGCTGCTCATCTTCGAGGTGGCCTACGGCCTGTCCTTCGTCGCACTGGAGTTCTTCTTCCGCGGCTTCCTCGTCTT
>CAZLHZ010000352.1:0-550 GCA_964559285.1 uncultured Actinomycetes bacterium
CGCGAGCCGCCCTCGACCTCGACCTCGAGGAAGGCACCGTTGGGCACTTCGGCGAGTCGCTTGGTTGCCCACACATTCCCGATGACACGTGCGCGCAGCATCTAGTTCTCCTTCTCAATGTGCACGCCGAGGCGACGTGCGCTGTCTCGCGCCAGTGGTGTGAGCACCGCTGACCGACCGATGATGAGAATCCTGCCGTCCTTGGCCGCCGCCTTGACATGCCTTTCGGTGACGGCGCCACGTTCGATGACCAGACGATCGAGGCGTACGCCGACCCCGGTGCTCGCCGTTCCGCCCTGCTCCGCACTGAGGGTGAAGACCAGAGCACCCGACTCCAGTCGCCGCCGCTGGGTTGGATCGTCGGCGAGGGTGAGCACACGCTGGGCAAAGGCCATGAGGTCGGCGTCCGAGGCGATGCGCACCTGCTCGGTCGTGTGCGCAGCCCCGATGACGCCGGAGCCTCCGACACGTGACGTGCCAGCCGCCACGGTCTGCGTCGCCTGTGCCACGATGCCGGGCAGCACATCCCGCAGAACCTCGCGGATCATCG
>CAZLHZ010000352.1:560-964 GCA_964559285.1 uncultured Actinomycetes bacterium
CAACAGGTCCTGGCCCTGGGGGGATGAGGGGCTGACGGTCACAGTCGTGCTCCCAGCGCCGCCTCGGCCGCCTCGGCAGCCTGACGCACATCGGCCTCGCGCCCGGCGAGATAGACCCGTCCGGTGGCCCCGATCATCCGGTAGTCGACAACCTTGATGCGGGCGGCCTTCTCAGCCTCATTGGTGGCCAGGATGGCGTAGGAGGCCGGCTGCATCTCGAGGACGAAGAGTGACTCACCGGGCAGGGCCATCGAACCCACTCGATTGCGGTTGATGAGGAACGAGTGCTGCCGGTCGAGCATCGTGATGATCCGCGAGGCGAGGATCTGCGGGCGGAGGGCATCCTCGGCAGTTGCACCCAGCCGCGCGAGCACCGCATCCGTCGCCGCCTGCACCTGGTCGGT
>CAZLHZ010000352.1:974-2718 GCA_964559285.1 uncultured Actinomycetes bacterium
GGGCCGCGCTACGGGCGTGGCGTCTACGGCCACGGTTTTTACGGCGTTGGGAGGGGCACGCGCTACCTCTGGGTGCCCGGCGCATGGTGCTGGCGCTCCGACCGTTATGCATGGGTCCCTGGCGTCTGGGCGCTCCCGCCGGCCTCGGGCCTCGTGTGGCTCCCGGGCCATTGGGTGTGGCGCGAAGGCGTGTGGGGCTGGGAGCCCGCCGCGTGGGTGCCGGAGCCCGCGGGGGCGACCCGCGAATCCACGTGCCGAGATAGGACATCGTCTGCGGCTGCAGACGATCAATGAAGATGCACGATCGGAGTTCAGCCATCGATCATCCCTTGATGAGGTTGGTGAGTTCCTCGATGATGAGGCGGCGGATTTCCTCGCGCATCTCACCGGGAACATCGACATCGCGGATCGAGGTGGTCGAGCTGACCGTCTCGTTGGAGGCGCGTGGGTACGCCGGCACTGGGCCGTCAGGGGCATGCCACGGACTGAGAGCGGTGAAGTCCGCCATCCGCACTCCGGCTTCAGCGTTGTAGGCGATCCGGGTGAGGTTGATGAGGTGATGCGGCTGGAGGTTCTCGCCGACTGATGACCGTCCAAAGAAGCCGGTGCCGATCGTCATGGAGGGGGCGAGGTTCGTCTCGAAGCCGGAGCTGCCGAGGCTGTTGCCGACATTCACTGAGACCCGCAGCACCGGCACACCTGCTGAGAACGCCATGATCGTGTGTGGATCCTCGCTGTGGATTGCAGCGGAGTGCCCGGCACCGGTGATCCTGATGACGGCCTTGGCGACCTCAATGCCGCGGGCGGCGGTAGGCACCTCAACCATGGCCAGCACCGGGCAGAGCTTCTCGTGCGCGAGGCTCTCCTCAGGAACAACGAGGTCGATGGGGGCTACCAGGATCCGGGTGCGTGGCTGCACACGCACACCAGCCGCCTTGGCAATCTCGATAGCTGATTTGCCAACCCACCGGGTGTCCACCTGGCCGGAGGGGAAGAGCAGATCGCGGACTCGGTCACGATCGCCATCATCAAGGATGTGCGCACCGGCCTTGGCCAGAGCTGCCCGCAGCTTTGCTGCGACAGGCTCCTCGACGATGACGATGCTCTCGTTGGTGCACAGGATGCCGTTGTCGAAGCTCTTGCTGTCGACGATCCGCTTGGCTGCCACGTCGACATCCGCGGTGCGGTCGACGAGCACTGGAACGTTGCCCGGTCCCACACCGATGGCAGGGTTGCCGCTGCGGTAGGCGGACCGCACCATCGCCGTGCCCCCTGTTGCCAGGATGACATCTGTGCGCTCATCGGTCATCAGCGCGTTCACCAGCGGGATCGACGGCTCCTCCACCACCTGGATCACCCCGTCCGGTGCACCTGCGGCCACCGCGGCCTCCGCCATGACCCGCGCTGCATCTGCACAGACCTGCTTGGCGAAGGGATGCGGGCTCACGATGATGGCATTGCGTGTCATCAGGCACAGCAGCACCTTGAAGAACACTGTGGCGACCGGATTCGTCGACGGGGTGAGTGCGAGGACCACACCTGCCGGACGAGGGATCTCCACGATCTTTGCACCGTTGTCGATCCGGGGTGAGACGAAGTCCTGTCCGCGGTAGGCCTGCAGGATGCCGCTGCTGCACGCGATGTTCTTGATGACCTTGTGCTCGGCCACCCCGAAGCCGGTCTCCCGTACGGCATCCTCAGCGAGACGCGACGCCTGAGATGCGGCTGCGGCGGCAACCGCCTC
>CAZLHZ010000353.1:0-2718 GCA_964559285.1 uncultured Actinomycetes bacterium
CATCATCGACTTCTGGGCGACCTGGTGCGGCCCGTGCAAGACCCTCTCGCCGATCCTCGAGTCCGTCGTGGAGTCGTACGCCGGTCGCATGGTGCTGGCGAAGATCGACTGTGATGTCGAGCAGCGGATTGCCGCAGCCTTCCAGGTGCAGTCCATCCCGTCAGTGTTCGCCGTCATCGGTGGTCGTCCGGCGCCGCTCTTCCAGGGTGCGCAGCCGGAGCCGCAGGTGCGCGCGATCCTCGATGAGGTGCTCGCGGTGGCGGCGAAGGCGGGCATCAGTGGCACGGTCGGAACGCCGTCAGACCCAGCTGCGCCGGACGAGTCCGGAACCATGGATGACCTCGACGATGAGATCGACCCGAGCTTCGCTGCGGCCTACGAGGCGATTGAGAGTGGCGACTGGGCAGGGGCGCGTGCGGCCTATCAGGCGGCACTCGCGCAGAACCCGACCGATGCTGATGCCAAGGCCGGTCTCGCACTGGTCTCGCTTTATGAGCGCACAGACGGCCTCGACCCGGATGTCGTTCTCGCTGCAGCCCCCGATGACATCGCCGGTCAGGAGCGCGCGGCAGATATCGAGGTGCTGCAGGGTCAGTGGGCCGATGCCTTCGCGCGACTGATCGCACTCATCCGCGTCACCTCCGGTGAGGACCGCGATCGCGTGCGCCGCCACCTGCTCGAGCTCTTCGAGCTCGCCGGTGATGAACCGGCAGTCCCACCGGCCCGCATCGCCCTGTCGAATGCCCTCTTCTAGGAGCCCGCGATGAAACCGGCAGCCGTCATCTACGCGAAGGATCGTGCCCGTCTGGCGGCCTTCTATGCGCGCGCCCTCGGCTTCGCGGAGGTCGGTGATGTCGACACCGCGACGATGCTCGAATCAGAGCTGCTATCCCTCACGATCGTGCAGATCCCGGCGCTGTACGCCGATGACATCGTCATCACCGACCCGCCAGCTCGTCGTGAGGAGACGCCGATCAAGCTCGTCTTCGACGTGGCCGACATCGCGGCCGCACGGCACGACCTTCCGGTGCACGGTGGCGGCGTCGATCCGTCCAGCGGCGAATGGGTCAACCCCGATGGCTCACGGGTGTGCAACGGGGTCGACCCCGAGGGCAACGTCCTGCTTCTCCGACAGCAGCGTGTTGAGTAGGGCGCCGAGGAGCATGGCGTACACCATGAGCCACACCGCAATCATCGTGATGACTGATCCGGCGACGGCGCCGTAGATCGCCTCGTATGTCCCTCCGCTGCGCAGGAGTGAGCTGAACACCAGCGTGACCGCCAGCACCGCGATGCTGGCGAATGCAAGTCCGGGCAGGTGGGATCGCAGCGGTCGCTGGCGTCCGGCGGCGGCGAGGTAGGTGCCCGCGATGGCCACGACCCCGATGACGATCGCGAGCAGATCGACCTGGATCCGCGAGCTCGAGGCGTCCGCCAGTGCGTAGGCGAGCACCGGCAGCAGGAGGACGACACCGAAGCCGATGAGAAGGGCCTGGATCCGCCGCCGGGTGAACGAGGGTTGGGGCAGGCCGAAGGCGGCGCGCGTGCCCGCGATGAGCTGACCGACCGCTGTCGACACGCTCCACAGCGAGATGAGGACGAGCACGGTGTCAAGCAAGCCCGTGCCCGGACTGGGGCGGGCGATAAGCCCGAGCTGGGTCGCGAGCAGGTATCCGAGCGTGCCAGGTCCCTGCTGTGCGAGCCGCCCGAGGTAGTCCGCGATCACCTGCTGGTCGACCACGAGCCCGAGAATGTTGATCGCTGCCAGCCCGGCGGGGAAGAGGCCGAGGACGAGCCAGAACGCCGCGCCCGATGCCGCCAGCGAGAGCTTGAGTGCGCTCTGCCGCTTGATGAGGGTGCGGGCCAGCTGCAGGTTCATCCGATGATGCCGAGTCGACGCAGCTCCGCATCGAGCTGCGGGTTCGACGGCTCGACGAGGTGTGTGCCATCGGGCAGGACGATGACCGGGATCGACTGGCGCCCGCTGATGGCGATGGCCTCATCGCGGTCGGCATCGCAGTGTTCGACATCGCGATAGTCGAAGGTGACTCCGAGGTCCTCCAGCTGCCGCTTTGATCGCCGGCAGTCACCGCACCAGTCTGCGCCGTACATCACGATGCTCATGGCGGTGACCCTAGGGCACGTTCCGGGGGGAGAGGGGCGATGGGGGTTGCGTTGAAACCGTACATGTGTATGATTATGGTGTGACAGTCCGACATGCGAGTGGCTCAGCGATGGGGAGTCCCTCCGCCTGTGTGAGCGTGCTCGATGTCGCCTTCGGTTCGGCTCTCGACTCGGTCCGCCACGAGTTCGAGGCCAACCGGAGGGTCGACCGGGTGGACCGGGTGGAGCCCGTGGAAGGCTGGATAGTCGAGATCGAGGATTACCTGGCGCATGGCGCCGGTGGCGCGACGGCGGCGTCGGACTCGGTCGGTGAGGCGCTCGCTCGATTGGCGGCCATGCCGACGGATGCCGAGCTCATCCGCGGTCTGACCGCTCTCGATCCCGCGGTGATGTCGACGAGTGAGCTCCTCGAATCCGTCCGACTGTGGGAGCGCGTGTCCTGGTGGGCGCAGGCGCGCACCTGGTCGGCGATCGATGCGTTCGTCACGTCAGCCCGCCGCGAGCCAGCACCCACCCAGCCCGAGCCCGCCGAATCCGGCCCGACCGATCTCGACGGCATCTTCTGGGACTACGACCCACAGGCTCTGCGCGACT
>CAZLHZ010000354.1:0-2711 GCA_964559285.1 uncultured Actinomycetes bacterium
GCCACGGGCACGGCGACCGCCACCTCGAGCACCACCAGCGCCGCCGCCGCCGCTCGCGCCACCAGCGCCGCCGCCTCCCCACCCACCGTCACGACGCCGCTGACCCCGCAGACCCGGCCGGCCTCCCCGGCCCCGCTGGCCCGGCAGCGTCCCGGATTCCGGGCGGTTGCGGCTCTCGGCGTACCCCCCGCACTGGACGCTGCCGCGATCCTGGCCCGGATCGAGGCGCAGGCTGCTGCGGCTCGGGCCCGCGAGGAGGCCCTCGCCCAGGCCGAGCTCGCCCGCCAGGCCGCCGAGCGCCGGCGGGAGGCGCGCCAGAAACGACTGGCCGCCCAGCGCGAGCTCATGCGCCAGGCCGCGGACATGGTCGGGGTCCAGGCCTCGCTCTACCGCGGGCGCTACTTCTTCGCCCAGGACGAGGACGTCCGCCAGTGCATCGTCCGTCGGGAGAGTGAGGGCTACTACTCGGTCGTCGATCCCACGGGCACCTGGTTTGGGGCCTACCAGTTCGCGCGGGGCACCTCAGATGTCGCCGCTCAGCGGATGGGTCGGGGCGACCTCGTCGGGCTGCCCGCCACCCGGTGGAACCGGTTGGACCAGCACACCGCCTTCTGGGTGATGTGGGACTTCGGCGCCGGCCGGCAGCACTGGGCCGGGGGTCGCTGGGCCTGCTAGTGCAGTGATCTGCGTCACCGACTGCCCACGGAGCGACCCGCCCGTTTCGCCCTGTTAACAACCATTACGGGATGATTAGCCACAGCGATTCCGGCCGTTGCCGAAGGTGACAAGCGGCCGGGGGCGAGGCACAGTAGCCAGCGAACATGGTCCGGACACGAGGAGACTTGGCGGAGGTAGGTCGCGATGACCCCGTGGCTGAGCGGTGCTACTGCTGCCCTTGCGGCGGTCGTGGTCGGCGCCCTCGTCCTGCTGATCCCGGGTCCCGCCCAGGCCGCCGAGCGGACCGCCCCGCAGCGGCCCGACCGCAGTGAGCGTCCGTGGCAGACGAAGGCGGCCGATGACCTGCACGGCTACCGGGCCAGTGCCTACCAGGGCCGGTTCTTCGACCCCCGCTTCGAGCAGTACCGCCTGTGCGTCCTGCAGCGCGAGTCCGGTGGCTACTACGACGTCGTGAGCGCCAACGGCCTGTGGCGTGGGGCCTACCAGTTCACCCAGGGCTGGGCGCGCGTGCTCCTCGACCGCCTCGCCCCGGAGATGCGGGCGGAGTACGGAGCGGACGTGTGGAACCGGCTTCGGGCCCGCCTCGACGGTCGGCGGATCGATCAGATGGACCGCTTCGTTCAGGACGCCCTCTTCTGGGCCGGGTTCTCGATGAACCGCGGCGTGGGGCTGTGGCAGTCCGGTGGGAACTGGTACTGCGACAACTCACCCAACGGCGAACGGGGCTGGCCCAGCCGCAACGCCTACTACTACGCACCCTTTGAGGGTCGGCCGGTGGACATCGATGTGCGGGGGCGCGGATGAAGCGATTGACCAGCCAGCTCGACGGACCCCGGCGACGCACACCGCTGTGGCGTCGATCGGTGGCGGCCGCGGTGCTCATGACCCTGCTTGGAGCGCTCCTTGCGCTGCCGTCCTCGGCCGAGACCGGGGGTGGACCGCCCGTCGATGACAATCAGGACAAGGGAGCGCTCTACGCCTGGCGGACGGATGCCGCCAAGGACACCCTCGGCTATCGCCGCAGTGCGTACGTCGGACGCCTCTACGAGCCCGCCTATGAGCAGTACCGCCTCTGCGTGGTCCAGCGTGAGGGTGGGGCGAACTACACGGTGATCAACAGCGGATGGCCGCGCACCTACGGGGTCTACCAGTTCCTCGACGGATGGAAGTACTCCATCCTCGACCGGCTCGCACCGGAGTTCATCAGCTGGTACGGCAAGGAGGCCTTCGAGGAGGTGCGCGCGAAGCTGCTCAAGAAGCGCATCAACCAGTGGAATCGCTTCTGGCAGGACGCCGCGTTCTGGCTGATCTTCGATCACGGCCGAGGCGCGAGCAACTGGCAGGGCGGCCGGTGGTACTGCAACCCGGGCAAGTGGAAGGAGTCCGGCTGGCCGAAGCAGCAGGTCTATGACCGCTACGACGGTCGCTGGGAGACCACCTGGAACTACTACTCCTTCGAGGGCCCTCGGCCGGTCCATCACAAGCCCAACAAGCGGTCCTAGGCCCGATGTCGCTACGCCGTCGGCGGTGACTCCAACTCCTTCATGGCCGCAGCGCTGAGGGTCACGAGCGCGGCCTCGCAGTTCTCCCGCAGGTGATCGACCGACCCGGTGCCCGGGATGGGCAGCACCACGGGTGAGCGCTGGAGCAGCCACGCGAGAGCCACCTGCGCCGGGGTGCACTCGTGTGCCGCCGCGATGGCCGCGAGCGGGCCATCGGGAGCGACGAGGGCGCGGTTGCCCAGGGGGAACCACGGGATGAATCCGATGCCCTGTGCCGTGCAGTGATCCAGGAGTGCTTCGCTCTGGCGCAGGCCCGCGTGGAAGAGGTTCTGCACGCTCACGATCGGCATCACTGCGCGGGCGCGCTCCAGTTCGTCGATCGACACCTCGGACAGGCCGACGTGCCGGATCAAGCCCTCCTGCTGCATCTCGCGGATGACGCCGAGCTGCTCGACCTCAGGGACCTGAGGGTCGATCCGATGCAGCTGCCAGAGGTCGATGCGCTCGACCCCGAGCCGGCGCAGCGACATG
>CAZLHZ010000355.1:0-2696 GCA_964559285.1 uncultured Actinomycetes bacterium
CTTCAACTGGCGGTGGTGGCGACATGGCTGGGTGCGTCGATCTTCCTGACCTTCTTCGTGGGCCCGGCCCTGTTTTCTCCTGAGGTCCTGAAGGTGATCCCCAAATATCACGCCGGCCGGGTGGCCCAGGTGATCCTGGGGCAGTTTTTCTGGCTCCAGCTGACCTGCGGCTCGACCGCACTCCTGCTGTCCCTCGTCGGATGGGCCTTTGGCGGAGCCCGGCAGCGCACGTGGGCGGCGCTCCTGCTGGTCACGCTCGTCTCCGTGGTGCTGGTGGTGGGCCAGACGCTTCCTCCGAGAATGGAGCGGTGGCACGCCATCCAATACGCCCCGAACACAACCCCGGCACAGAAGACCGAGGCCCAGTCGGCCTTCCGTCGCCTCCACGGATTCTCGCAGATCGCCAACCTCGCCGTGATGCTCGGCGTGACCCTCTATTTCCTCCAGCTTGCCCGTCCCACACACCGCAGGACGATCGGCAACGCCTGAACCCGGATTGTGATCGAACGCTTCGGCTAGGCCTTGGCCTCGGCACCGTCGGTCGTGCGGGTCTTCCGTGCGCGCGCGACCCGGGGGGCATCGCTCCACAGACCCTCCAGATCATACTGGGACCGGGTCTCGGGACGCATCACGTGGACGATCACATCGAAGAAATCCGCCACGATCCAGTGGGTCTGGCCAGTGCCATCGGTCGAGTGGGGACGTATTCCGTGGTCACGGGCAAGGGTGTCCAGGATCTCCGTCTCAACCGCACGGAGCTGGGGCTCGCTCGTGGCCGTGGCGATGACATAGAAGTCAGTGACGTCGGAGACCTTCCTCACGTCCAGGACCACCACATCCTCGGCTTTCTTGTTCTCGGCGAGTTCCCGGCACAGCTGGGCAAGCTTCTTTGAATCCATGTCCGGGACCAGAGTGCCGGTGACACCCGGGACGAACAAGCGACGAGTTGCCCTTGGGGACATCCCCAGGGGACAGAGGCATCGGTCGGCACCACGATCGGGATCCAGAATGGTGTATCCAAGGATCCCCGGCCCGCATCGTGTCGCCCTCCATGGACCGGAAAGGTGCCACCGCGACGGGGACAAAGGGGCTGGCATTGGATTCGCTTCCATGAGGGGTGGTTCTTCCCCGGGAGGATCCGCCTGGCCGGAGTCCCCGGTCGACAAGAACCCCTGCAACATGAGCCCTTCCTGCACCTGCCAGTCCTGTGCCTCTGCGCATCCCTGCCCCTCGAGGGCCATCGGATTTGACCCGTCGCGTCGCGTCTCAGACGATGGTTTTCGCATGGATGAGAACCCCGGAGACCTCGACAAGGGCCGCGCCACCGAAAACCGGAGATACGCGGACGGTTCCGGAGCCCGATGGACATTCTTCGCGGTTGTGGCGGCCTCCTGGATCTGGGGGATGCTGGCCTGCCAGCGGTTCTGGGAGCTGGATCCGGACTATGCCTACGGATGGTCCGTTCCCCCACTGGTGGCCTTCTTCCTTTGGAGAAGGCTCAGCGATCTCTCTCCGGCCATGTGGTCCCGCATGGAAGCCCGATCGGCTCCCCGGATGCCCGTCCAACCCTGGCTGCTTGCACTTCCTGCATTGGCCGTCCTGCCGCTGGAGGTCTACCGGACGGAATATCTCCAATCGGGATTCTTCGTGTGGAGCGTGAACCTCTGGGCCGTGGGCCTGACGCTCGCCGCAGGGTGGTGGCTTGGAGGACGGATCCTGCTGGGAACCCTTCTGTTCCCGGTCCTGTTCTATCTCACGGCGGTTCCCTGGCCTGCGATCCTGGCCATACCGGTCAAGCAGGGGCTGATGACCCAGGTAGCCCAGGTCGTCGCCGAGATCCTGTTCTGGATCGGCATCCCGGTCACCCTCCAGGGTGCCCAGCTCCACATGGCCAACGGCGTCGTGGGCATCGTGGAGGCCTGCAGTGGGATCCGATCCCTCCAGACGGCCATCATGGTCAGCCTCGCAATCGGCGAACTCCAGCTCCTCAGCGTCGGTCGACGGGCCGGACTCTTCGGCGTGTCGGTGCTGCTGGCGCTTGCCACGAATCTCGGGCGCACCTTCACCCTGTGCTGGATCATGGAGAGGCACGGCGAGAAGGCGATGCACGATGCCCACGATCCCGTCGGCAACATCGCGATGTACTCGCTTCTCGGACTGATCTACGTCATCGGACGCCTCCTGACCCGGCCCGATGCGGAGATGAGTGCCCCGGTGGCGACGATCCCATGGGCGAGGCGGCTGGAATCCCTGAAGTGGGGAACTCTCCCCGACTTCCGTCCCTTTCTCGCGGTGGGACTGCTCATGGTGGCGACCGTCCAGACCTGGTATTTCGTGCTCCGGGTGAAACACAAGCCACAGGTGGTCGGCATCTTCACCCCGAAGCTGGCGGATCCGGCGTCGACGGTGAAACGGGAGTTCGACGAACACGTCTGGCGGGTTCTCTCGGCGGATTCCGGCGTCCAGTTCGACATCCTCCCGAAGGGATCGGATGAACGGCGTATCAGCGTGTATCAACTGTTCTGGAAGCCAGGGCCGCGGGTGCAGGACGCCCTCGGCCACAGGCCTGACACCTGCATGCCGGGGGCGGGCTGGATCCCACGGGGCGACGTCCGCAAGACCCAGATCCGGTTCAATGGACACGCCATGGACTTCCACGTGTTTACCTTTGATCGCGAGGATTCGAACACCAAGGC
>CAZLHZ010000356.1:0-1958 GCA_964559285.1 uncultured Actinomycetes bacterium
ATCTTCAAGAGATGCAGCTATAAAACTTGTTTCTGCGCCGTAAGCTGTACCTGCAGCACTGGTCGCATATGATCTTACATAATATGTTGCATATTGGTCTAGCCCTGATAAAATGCTCGAAAATGAACCGGTAGTGCCCGATTCAATTGTTTTGGTTGTGAGTGAAATGGATGGATTTGTGAATCTACTCCAGCAAATCCCTCTCGCGGTAACAGGAGCATCGCTCTCTATAACATTGCCACCGCTGGTTGCATTGTAGCCTCTTATAATAGTTGGGGTACTGGTTGCAGCAATCACAGGCGGGTCGTAATCCGCTGTACGCACAGACACCTCATTTCCATAGCCAGTTCCAGAGGCATTGGTTGCATATGCCCTCACATAGTATGTGGTACCCCCAGTCAAGCCTGTAATATTACTGGAAAAAGACCCTGTTGTTCCACTTTCAGTTGTTTTGGAGCCAGCTGTAGTTGGGTTCGAAGAGGTGCTCCAACAAACCCCTCTTGCTGTTATGGCATTGCCAAAATCAGTTGTAATATTTCCGCCACTTGTAGCGCTCGTTTTAGTAATATTTGTTGCACTAGTTGTCGAAGCAATGCTGGGGGGTTGTGTTAAGGCTATGCCACCAATCATATTGACCCAAGCGGAACCGTTATAAAACTGCGGCTCTCCTGTTCCAGGTCCACAATTCGAGCAGTATACCATCAATCCGGTAGCAGGAGAGGCAATTGCTTCTCGTTGTGCATACGTCATTCTAGGAGGTAAAAATCCTTGTGTGGTGGATGAAACCTCCACCAGTCCATCATTTCTTACGGTAAGAATAGTACTACTGGCATTACCTACTTTCAAAGAGGTAGTAGCAGAAGTTGTTCCTGCGCCTACAACCTCTAACTTACTTGAGGGGGTAGTGGTACCAATCCCCACCTGAGCTTCTATTCCAGTAATTGCTAATAAAAAAAGGCAAGTGGCAAAAATTACTATTTTGTAAGGCTTGGTTGGTGTTGTAAAATTACTCATTGAGTCAAGATGTTATTTAAGGGCTTTTTCTTGATTTGTATTTTTACAAACCAATATCTCCGGATACAAAGTAACATTTTACGCCGCCGATGGTAACGACCCTAACTTCTGCCATTCCACCGGTGGATATTGAAAAAGTAGATCTTCCAGCGGTGCCACTATTCCAGGTGGTCAGCTTTGAGAAAAATTTAGCAGTTGTCAATGTATTTGATGTCCATGGGTGATTTGAATGCATGATTATCGTGCATTTAAATCCGTCAGGAAGATTTTCTGGGAATTGCGGCGACGCTCCATGCTCGGTATAGATGATAGCACCATTATGAATGCTGCTCAAGGTTGTATTAAACCCAACGTATGTAGGGCTAAGCGCTACTTGATTTGAGTAAGTTACTTCATTTGTTGTAGCATTATAATAAAGAACATTAGATCCTGTTACATTTCTTATTGGAGCTACATAAAATCCCGAATTGCTCGGATTTAATGCGACTCCTGAAGCATTTAGCGCAATGCTGTTGGCAATCTGTCCGCTATTTCCGGCAAAAGAGCCAATTGCAATCGCATTAGTACCTTGGCTATACTGTCCTGCCGCATAGCCTATTGCCACTGCTCGGGTTGCCTGATTTGCTTGTGCAGAATTTCCGCCTATGGCAATCGCATGACTTCCTTGCGTGGCGTCTCCGGCCACATATCCAATACTAATGGCAGCTAAGCCTTGATTTGATCTGCCTGCGCCAGATCCTATTGCTATGGTATTATTGGCCTGGGCGGTTTTACCTGCCTCTGAACCTATTGCAATGGCGTCAGTTCCTTGATTGGTCAAGCCTGCTTGGCTGGCTATCGCGACGTTGGTTCCCGTAAGCCCCAAAATTGACTTTACTCCAGCTAGTGTTGACTGACCAGTTCCCCCATTGGCAATACTTACGATACCTGAAACAGTATCGTCG
>CAZLHZ010000356.1:2065-2696 GCA_964559285.1 uncultured Actinomycetes bacterium
GTATGTGGGTAAGTCACTCGTCCAACAGTTAAAGTTCCTCCGCTAGCTTCTTGGCTTACAAACGTTTTGAATAACATGGCACCAGTTGTATTCGAAACCGAAGCAGGTGCGTCTCCGAAATAAGCCTCCCCACGTGTATAGCTGTTATTAGGTCCCAATGCCTCCCAAAGTGTCCCTGAGCTAGCAATAAAGGCCATGGTATAGACCGATCCATTGTTGACATTAACAGGGTTTTCCAATGGAAAATCAATCATTACCTCACCTACGGCAGTTATAGAAAATGATTGTGAGGTCAGTAATGTGCCATTTATGCCTGTGCCTTGATAAATGTATAATGTTCCAGTTGCGGTAGAGTTAAAAAATTGCATGGACACCTTTGATAGCACTCCGGAGACTCCTGCGGTAAAGGATTGCCATACTGCTGAAAAGGCGCCAGTGCCTCCCAATTGGTTAGAATTGGATTGATCCAATACCTCATTTTGCAACAGTCTCGATACGGTTAGATTGCCTTTGAATTCCTTATTTCCGGCAAAACTTTGCGTGCCGGTGGTAACAAGGCCTCTTGCACTAGTCGATGCACTGGGAATATTGATGGTGTGCGTTGAGCCTGAAGATGCTATTGCGAAGTCTG
>CAZLHZ010000357.1:0-2692 GCA_964559285.1 uncultured Actinomycetes bacterium
CGCTGACCATCACGTGGGATCCGCCCGCAGTGACCGGATCCTCGGCGATCACCGGGTACACCTTCATGGTGGCGCAGCAGGGTGGCGCGACGTGCACCGTGACGGCTGCCAAGCGCACCTGCACCCTGGACGGCCTGACGAATGGCACTCAGTACCCGATCATGGCGTGGGCAACCAACGCCAAGGGGCGTGGTCTCATGGTGAACACCAATGGCACGCCAGCCAAGGGTGGCGGCGACAGTGGTGGCGACGGTGATGGCGGCACCGGCGGGGCTGGTGTCCCGTCGGAGGTGCAGAACGTGGAGGTTGTGGCTCGGAGCAAGGAGGCGACGGTGTCGTGGTCGAAGCCGGTTGATGCGGGATCGTCGAAGATCACGGGTTACGAGGTGGCAGCGGATCCGTCGAGCAAGGGCTGTCAGACCAATGCGTCGAAGACGTCGTGCACGGTGACGGGTCTGACGAATGGCACGGAGTACGTTTTCGAGGTCGTGGCGAAGAATGCGTCCGGGTCGAGTGAGCCGGTTCGTTCGTACGCCGTGACTCCGGGTGCCTCTCAGACGCCGACTCCGCCTCGGGTGGTGGCGTCGCCGAAGAACAATGCACTTGAGATCCGGTGGTCGCCGTCGAAGTCTGCTGGGTCGTCGAAGATCACGGCGTACCGCATCGTCGCGATGCCCGGTGGCAAGGACTGCGAGGTGAAGGCAGTTGCAGGGAAGAAGAACTACTCCTGCACCATCTCCGGGCTCACCAACGGTGACGAGTACACGCTCAACTCCTACGCGAAGAACTCGGAGGGCTGGAGCGCGAAGGGTGTCTTCGGCCCGGCTGTTCCGGGGACCAGGCCGAGCAAGCCGCTGAACTTGACGGTGGTGTCGAAGTCCAAGGACGGGACGCTCAAGATCTCGTGGAAGGCGCCGTCGAGCAATGGCGGGATGCCGATCACGGGGTATGTCGTGTTCTGGCGTCTGGAGGACGGCAACAAGCTGACGACGATGCCGAGTGTCACGACTCTTGAGCGGACGATCACCGGTCTGAAGCCGGGTGCCCGCTACCGGGTCTCGGTGGCGGCAGTGAACAAGGCCGGCCGGGGTCTGACCACGTTCCTCTCCCGGCTCTACATGCCGAAGTAGGACCAGATCGAGTAGGGCCTGTGCCCGGGATCAGCGGGCCTGATCCCGGGCACAGCCATGTTCGGGAGGCTGGGCTGCCTGGCACAGCTGTGCGGGGAGGGTGCTGGGAGTGACAGCCGACGGGGGTCGGGGCTGGGGGGCGTGTTCCGGTGGACTTGCCCTAGGTCGTGAGTCTAGATTGCAGCGGGTTCGTGCCCATCCGGGTGCGTGCGATCTTCCGGGAGTGTCCGTGAACGGTGTCATGGCTGGTCGTGCGGGTCGGCTGGGGTCGGTGGTGGCGGCGGGTGTGCTGGCGGCGGGCGTGCTGACGGGTGTGGCGGCGGTGTCGGCTTCGGCCGTCTCGTCCCCTGCGTCAGGTGCGTCGGCGGTGGCGACTCCGCGGGTGCTGCCGGCCGCGACGGCGCGCGCAGAGACAGCGCAGTCGAGTGTGGGTCGGGAGTTCTGGCTGACCAGCCCGCCCGCCGGCAGCCCAGAGTGGACGCCGAATCCGGGCGAGACGCTCTCGTATGAGATCGGCTGGGATGTCTACATCGCGGCGTCGGCGAGCGGCAAGGTGACGGTGGCGATTCCGGGTGCGAAGCCGGCGTTCACCAAGACGATCGACGTGACCGCTGGCGAGGTCGCGAAGGTTGAACTGCCGGACAAGACCCAGGTCACCTTCCCGACTGAAGGTGACAACCCGACCGTGTCGGACTTTGGGGTGCACATCACCTCGACGGTCGACATCTCTGCGTACATGGGCTTTCCCATGACCTTCGTCCGGACCGGCTTCCTCGGGCTTCCGGTGGACGCCCTCGGCACTCGCTACCGTGTGCTTTCCTACGAGGCGAATGATGCGTCGACGTCGGAGGTCACTGTCGTGGGCACCGCGGACAACACGAAGGTGACCCTGACGCTGCTGGACGGGGCGAAGAAGACGGTGACGATCGACGAGGGTGAGACATTCGCCTACTCACCGGCGCTGGAGACACTCGACACGCCCCTTGATCCCTGTGCGGCCTCCGGCGGGACCTGTCCGGTCACGGAGGCGTCGGATGCGACGGGGATTGTGGTGACGTCGGATAAGCCGGTGGGTGTCTTTGGCGGTGCGGGGTGCGCGAACATCCCGATCGACAAGGGTGCGTGCAATGCGATCCAGCAGATGCTGCCGCCGACGAGTGCCTGGGGGACAGAGTTCTATTCGGTCCGTCTGGGGACTCGGATCAAGGGTGACACGTATCGGGTTTTGGCGGATCAGGATGGGACGCGGGTGTCCCTTAATGGCACGGTGAAGGCGACCCTGGATGCGGGCGAGTACTACGAGTTCGTCTATCCCGAGGCCGCGACGGTGCCGGGTGATGAGTCGCCTCCAAGCCGGTTCTGGCTGGCCAGTACGGCAACGGCCAGAACTTCGATTTTGAGGGTGGCTGGGCGAATGTCCCTTGGGATTTCGGTGGTGATCCGCTGTTCATGCTCATTCCGTCGTATCAGCAGTACATGACCAATTACGTCGTGGGCCTTCCGGAGATGCCGGACACGGAGGGATACGGCGATCATCTGGGCGAGTTCGTCAAGGCGTCCTA
>CAZLHZ010000358.1:0-2690 GCA_964559285.1 uncultured Actinomycetes bacterium
ATCATCCGGTTGGCGAGGTCACCGGTTGCCGACACCTGCATCGCACCGAGGATCGCCGCATCAATGTGTCCGCCGCGGATCATGGAGAAGCTCGTGGAGGAGTCGAAGTACGAGGCCCCCGGGAGCACCGTCACGGTCTCCTTGCCGGCATTGATGAGGTCCGGATCGACATCCGCCTCGAGCGGATAGGGGCCGGTGCCGAGGATGCCGTTCTCCGACTGCAGGACGACGGTCACCCCCTGCGGCAGGTAGTTCGGCACGAGCGTCGGCAGGCCGATGCCGAGGTTGACGTACTCCCCATCGTTGAGCTCCAGCGCGACTCGCGCTGCGAGCTCCTCGCGTGTCAGGGTCATCACGCCTCCTTCGGGGTTGACACGGTGCGCCGCTCAATGCGCTTGTCTGCAGCCTGCTCCGCCGTGAGCGGCACCACCCGCTGCACGAACACTCCGGACAGGTGGACCTGATCCGGATCGATCTCCCCCGGCTCCACGAGCCGCTCGACCTCCGCGATCGTCACTCGGCCAGCCATGGCCGCGAGCGGGTTGAAGTTGCGGGCGCTCTTGTCGAACACGAGATTGCCGTGGCGATCGCCCACGGCTGCGCGCACGAGGGCGAAGTCCGTCGTGATCCCGCGCTCCATGACGTACTCCCGCTCCACACCATCGACATCGAAGACCCGTGTCTCCTTGGCCGGGCTCGGCAGGGCCACGGATCCGTCAGCCGCGTAGCGCCAGGGCATGCCGCCCTCGGCAACCTGGGTGCCGACTCCCGCGGGAGTGAAGAACGCCGGGATCCCGGCACCGCCGGCGCGCAGTCGCTCGGCGAGCGTGCCCTGCGGCAGCAGCTCGACCTCGAGCTCACCCGACAGGAACTGTCGCTCGAACTCCTTGTTCTCGCCGACGTAGGAGGACGTGGTCCGCGCGATCCGCTTGCGGCTCAGCAGCAGCCCGAGGCCCCAGTCATCGACACCGCAGTTGTTCGACACGGTGCGCAGACCGCTGACCCCGCGATCCACGAGGGCCTGGATGAGCACACTCGGCACCCCGCACAGGCCGAAGCCGCCCACCGCGAGCGATGCCCCGTCGCCGATATCGGCCACCGCGTCGGCCGCACTCCACCGGCTCTTGTCCACGGCTGTCCTCCTCTGATCCGGCGGCGGGTCTGGTGCTCCGCTGCGCGGAGACACTCTAGTGAGCCGACTGGTCGCCCCCTATGTGACCTTGATCGCCTCGTAGCGGGCGAGCGCCACCTCGCGCTCCACCGCGTGATCGACGATGCGGGAGGGATAGCCATGGTCGAGTCCATCGGCCGCATCCCACGGCTCGTGCGCGGCCGCCCCCGCGAGATGGCGCAGCTCGGGGATGTAGCGACGCACATAGTCGCCCTCGGGATCGAAGCGCAGGCCCTGGGTGATCGGGTTGAAGATCCGGTAGTAGGGCGAGGCATCGGTGCCGCAGCCGGCGGTCCACTGCCAGCCGTGCACATTGCTCGCAATGTCCCCATCGCGCAGCCAGCGCATGAACTCCCGCGCCCCGCGCTGCCACGGCAGGTGGAGGTCCTTGACGAGGAAGCTCGCGACGACCATCCGCACCCGGTTGTGCATCCAGCCCTCGGCGCGCAGCTGGCGCATCCCGGCATCGACGAAGGGATAGCCGGTGCGCCCGGTCGCCCACGCCTCGAACGCCGACTCGGCCTCGGGGCCGGTCGACCACGGCATCGTCGTGTCGTAGCGCTCATTGAGGGAGGCGCGCGCCGATGCCGGTGCGTGCCACATGACATCGCCGTAGAACTCGCGCCAGGCGATCTCCTTGCGGAAGACCTCCTCGCCCTTGGTGTCCCCGAGGTCGGCGAGGATCGTCCGCGGGTGGATCTCCCCCCACCGCAGGTGGTGCGACAGGACGGAGGTCCCGGCCAGGTCGGGGCGATCCCGGCGATCGGCGTACGCCGTGACACCGTCGGCCCGGAAGTCGGCCCAGCGTGCGAGCGCGGCCCGCTCCCCCGCCGGGGGCAGGACGAGCGAGCCGAGATCCGCATCCGGCGGGATCGGCACTCCCGGCTCCGGCCGCAGCCACGTGGCCCGCGCATCGGCGGCCGGGGCGCGCCAGCCGTGCCGCAGCCACGCCTTGTAGAACGGCGAGTAGACGCGGTAGGCCGTGCCGTCGTCCTTGCGCACCCGACCCGGGGTGACCGCGTAGGGCGATCCGGTGCGCACGAGGGTGCGACCGGCCATCGCGAGAGCCGCCTCGACCCGGGTGTCGCGGGCGATGCCGTAGGGCGCGACATCGGCCGAGATGTGGACCTCGGTCGCCTCGACCCGGGACGCGAGCGCGGGGATCTCCACCGCCGGATCGCCCTCGAGAACGAGCAGGGAGTCCCCGAGGCCGGTCGCGAGCTCGCGCAGCGAGCGGGACAGGTAGGTGCGGCGTACCGGTGACGCTGGACCCCAGACCCCGGGGTCGAGGACGAAGACCGGGATGACGGTGCGATCCGGTGTGGAGTCAGCCGCGGCGACGAGGGCGGGGTGGTCGGTGAGGCGGAGGTCCCGGCGGAACCATGCGATGGCTGGCACGACGGTCAACCTAGGTGAGAATGGTGCCGTCCACCCGCCGGGCCTTCCGCCCGCCGCGCCCGAAGCAGACGCGAGCAGGAGTGCCGTGAGCGATGTCATCGCCACCACCGAGATGTACCTG
>CAZLHZ010000359.1:0-1009 GCA_964559285.1 uncultured Actinomycetes bacterium
GAAGTGCTCGAGGAACTCGTCGTACAGCTCATCCACGACGACCATGCGCTTGGCGGCATTGCATGCCTGCCCCATGTTGTCGGTGCGAGCAGCGACAGCAGCATCCACGGTCGCCTCCATGTCATCGGTGCTGAGCAGGATGAACGCATCCGACCCGCCGAGCTCGAGCACGCACTTCTTCAGGTGGCGCCCGGCGATCTCTGCCACGGCAGCACCGGCGCGCTCCGACCCGGTGAGCGAGACCCCGCGCACCGCCGGATCAGCGATCATCGTCGCAACCTGATCATTCGTGGCATAGACATTGACGTAGACACCCGCAGGGACTCCAGCCTCGATGAAGATCTGCGCCATCGCCGCCGCCGACTCCGGACACTGCGGCGCGTGCTTGAGGATGATCGTGTTGCCCGCCACGAGATTCGGCCCGGCGAGTCGCGCCACCTGATAGGCCGGGTAGTTCCACGGCATGATCCCCAGGATCGGACCGATCGAGGAGGGACGCATGACGGCAGAGCCGCTGCCACTGAGCAGGGTGATCGGCTGGTCCGCCATGAGTTGCTCAGCGTGGTCGGCGTAGAACTCGTAGATGCTGGCCGAGAACCCGACCTCACCCGCCGCGTCCCCCTGCGACTTGCCCATCTCGCGCTCGATGATGGCGCCGAGCTCATCAGCGCGTTCCGCATGGAGCTGTCCGATCCGCCGCACGATGGCTGCGCGCTCCGCAACCGGTCGCGCCGACCACGCGGCATGGGCACCGGCAGCAGCGTCCACCGCCTCACGGATCTGGGCGTCCGTTGCAGTCGGGTAGTCCTTGACCCGCTCACCGGTAGCGGGATTGACGACGGCGTAGGTCTCCATGACTCTCCTTGTCGGACTGATCTCCTGGTGGGCAACAACTGATGGCGATGGTACGCCGCAACCGGTGCCGGCGGATTCAGTCGCGTCAGGAACCTGGCAGTCAATGGGGTATGCTGGCACGCTCACCGAATCACGGGCCTCACTGAGCCCGCGG
>CAZLHZ010000359.1:1019-2684 GCA_964559285.1 uncultured Actinomycetes bacterium
CGCGGTGATGATCTCTCTTCCGGGGATGCGCACCATGTGCAGGCTCCGGGCTCCCGGCGCAGTGACCGGGCGCGGTGCCCCCAGATGGGACGCGCACCAGGCCTCCAGCGCACTCGGATGCATGCGGCTCTTGCCGCCCGATGCCTTGCGTCGCCAGCATGATCGCGAAAGAGCAACCATGACCTCGAGCAACACCCGCACGTCCCGCACGACCACACCCTCCAACGGCGTGTCAGCGGCCGACACCCCCACCTTCTTCGACCTCGGCGTTCCCGCTCCACTGGTGGACGTCCTGCACAAGGCCGGTATCACCTCCCCGTTCCCCATCCAGACCGTCACCCTGCCCGATTCGCTCAAGGGTCGTGACGTGCTCGGTCGTGGCCGGACCGGCAGCGGCAAGACGATCGCCTTCGCCCTGCCCCTCATCGCCCGTCTCGCGGAGATGAAGACGAAGCCTCGCTCGTCGCGCCCCCGCGCCCTCGTCCTCGTGCCGACGCGCGAGCTCGCCAGCCAGGTGCACACGGCCATGGCACCCCTGGCCGCGGCAGCCCGGCTCACCACCGCCACCGTCTTCGGTGGCGTGAGCCAGCGCCCGCAGGTCAATGCTCTGTCCCGCGGCGTTGACGTCCTCATCGCCTGCCCCGGCCGCCTCGAGGACCTCATGCGCCAGGGCCATGCCCGCCTTGATGATGTGCAGATTGCCGTGCTGGATGAGGCAGACCACATGGCCGACCTCGGCTTCCTTCCCGGCGTACGCCGAATCCTCGACGCCACTCCCCAGGACGGCCAGCGGCTGCTGTTCTCGGCGACACTGGACAACGGTGTTGACGTGCTGATCCGGCGCTATCTGAAGGACCCGGTCTCCCATTCAGTGGACGATGATGCGAGCACCGAGCCGGACATGGCCCATCACATCCTCACCGTGACCTCCGCCGACAAGCCAGCCGTCATCCGCGAGCTCGCGTCGGGCCGGGAGCGCAGCGTCCTGTTCACGCGCACCAAGCACGGCGCCCGCAAGCTGGCGCGCGATCTCACCCTCGCGGGTGTGCCCGCGGTCGATCTGCACGGCAACCTCAGCCAGAACGCCCGCGAGCGCAATCTCGAGGAGTTCCGTGATGGTGACGTGAAGGTGCTCGTCGCCACCGATGTTGCCGCGCGCGGCATTCACGTCGATGACATCGCCCTCGTGGTCCATGTCGATCCGCCGACCGAGCACAAGGCCTATCTGCACCGGTCGGGTCGCACCGCGCGTGCCGGCGCCAGCGGCATCGTGGTCACCCTGCAGACACCGGACCAGCGACGTGAGGTCGCGGTCATGACGAAGCGAGCGGGCATTGCACCGACGGTCACCATCGTTGCCCCGGGTGCTGCCGTGCTTACCGAGCTCACCGGTCCCCGGGCGGCACATGTCGAGCCGGGTCCGGAGCGCGAACCCGAGCTGGTGACCCGCGGTGGCGGTCGCCCCGGGGCTGGTGGACGTTCGCGGTCGGGTGGTCCGTCGGGTTCCGGGGGTCGCTCCGGGTCGGGTGGTCGGAGTGGTTCCGGCGGCGGTCGTCCCGGTGGGAGTGGTCGTCCCGGTGGCAGTCGTCCCGGTGGCAGTCGTCCCGATGGCGGTGGCCGCTCCGGTGGCAGTCGTCCCGATGGCAGTGGTCGTCCCGGTGGTGA
>CAZLHZ010000360.1:0-2668 GCA_964559285.1 uncultured Actinomycetes bacterium
CGTGTCGGTTTCGGTGCGCGTCGTCATGGGAATCAGGCTCCGCCCCGCTTACCGGGGCGGATCAGTATATGAACCGCCTTCCGTTCCGCATCGAGCCGCCCACCGTCGACGCTTCAGGATCGCCACGGTCCTCCAGATGCGGACTCCGTCGCCCCCCCCCTCGGACCCGGTTTGATTCGAACCCCTATGACACAGTCGAAGGGGCGATGTACGGCCCTATGATGAATCCGCGACGTCACAGTTCAGCTATCACTACGACTTTCAGTTAGACTAGGCAGCAGTGTGGGGTCGCGGCGAGGTGCGCACGAGAAAGTACGACCACCGCGACGGATTCACTTCGGGAAACAGTTACATGATCACTATGCGTCCACGTTTGTCGTTCGTCGCGTTTTTCGCGGCGATTCTCTCGATTTTCCCCTCCTGCGCGTCGACGGATCTGTCGAAGGCGGTGAAGCCCTACCGATCGGGCGATTTCGTCGTCGCCGCCGAGGAAATCAGCGGGATCAGCGGAGCGAGCAAGACGGACGGTGTTTGGATCCAGATGGAAAAAGGGAGTATTCTGAAAGCCGCCGGTCGGGTTTCGGAGAGCCAAAAAGCCTTCATCGACTGCCAAAACAAGGTCGACGAACTGCTCAAGGCGGCGGGAGACGGTGCCATCGCCGTCGGCGGACTCGCAGGTGCGGGTGCCATCCTCACGGACGATCGGTCCTGCAACTACGTCGGGTCTTTGTATGAAACCCAGTTGGTTTGCGTCAATCAGGCTGTGAACGGCCTTCTCGCGTCGGATCTTCCGCGCGCCCAAGCTGCGGTTTCCCAATTGAGAAGCCGCGTCGACGAGGCCACCACCGTCAAGGCGAAGACACGGGAATATCTCGAAAAAACCCGCGAAGCGAACGAGAAAGAGCGCGTGAAAAAGACGGCGATGTACGGCGATTCCGTCAAGAAGTTCGAAGATGTGAAGCCCACGGACGCCGATACCGCTCTCCGAACGGCATACTCGAGCTGGGCCGACACCTCGGTGGGAATCGGGCTCTACATGGGTGAAGTCGTCGGTCGAGAATCCGGAAAACGCGGTGAATTCGCGGGATATCTCGCCCGGGCATCCTCGGACGCGAAGGCTCAGTCATGGAACAAGGCGGCGTACTCCGCGCTCGCTCAAGGCATCGACTCGGCCCTGAAGCAGCTGGAAGGGGCAAATCCCGGCACCAGCACTTACGTGATCGTCGAAGCGGGCTTGGCGCCTCAGCGACAATTGAACACCGAGAGGATGAACGCATTCAAGAGCCGTGGACTATCCGTGGATCTGCCCGGGCTCGGCGATCCCGTTTATTCGGGCAAGGCGACGGTTGTCGCGGGGGGAAGCGCGACCGAGACCCACGTCGTCACCGACGTCGCGATTCTCAAGCGCAACGAGTTCGACATCAATTATCCCGACCTTGAACACCGTGCGGTCATGGGCAAGGTCTTCAAGCAAGCCGTACAGGTGGCCGGCGGAGTGATGGCCATGACATCGGGAAGCGACTCCGGACAAATGGCCGGCCTCGGCCTGTTGCTCATCGGCGCCATCGCCAGCGCGGCCCAAGGCGCCGATCTTCGCAGCTGGGATTGCCTGCCCTTCCAGTACCGCGTGGCCGCCATTCCGACCCCCGCCAACGGGATCGTCGAGATCCAAGTCGATGGAATGAAATGTCAGGTGAAGGTCCAACCCGGAGTTGCCAATATCGTCTTGGCGACGAGCGTCGGGCCGAATCATTGCGCGGCGATGTCCAGTCCCATCCGCAAAGCGCCCACCCCGTCGAGCTGACCATCATGAAAACACACATCGCCGTGCTCTTGGGCTTCCTACTCGCCTTCGCCGGATGCCAAACGTACACCCCGGTGGACAACCGGGTCGTACTCTTGGAGTCGACATCGAACCATCTTCAGGTCTCGAACGTCCGTCTCCTCAACGAAGGGGGCACGCCGCTGTTGGTGGCCGACGTACGGAACCCATCCTCCACGTTCCGACGCGAATTCGAATGGTGCGTCGAGTTCCGAAACTCCACCGGCCAACACGTGTCCCGCGCGGACACGCGTTGGTCGTCGGAATCCTTGGGTCCGGAGGATTCGAAGCAACTTCAGCTGACGGCGAGTGATCCCGCCGCGACGGATTTCATCATCAAGTTCAGGAACAAATGACCATGAAAAAGTTTCTTTCTTACGTGAAGTGCGGCGCCTGCGCGGTTCTCCTCGTGGTCGGCGCATCCTCCTGCGAGAGCGTGTCCCGCAATTCGTCGTACTCGGACCAAAAAACGGTGACGTTGTCCGAGTGGCAACAATGGGCGGACCAAATCAAGAACGCCGTCGTCTCGGCGGGGAACTTCCGTCAGTACCCGAGCCCGGTGACGCTGGCGATCGGCGACTTCACCAACAGCTCGTCCCGAATGGACGTGGTGCAAGACAAAGACGTGTTCCTGAACGCCCTTCAGCGAACTCTGGTGAACACGGGTCGAGCCCGTGTCACTCGGCTTTACGCGGGCACCGGCGGTCGGACGGACTCCGTGACGCGCACAAGCGGCGAATTGGTCGACGATCCGCAGTTTCGCGCGGGAACGACGACCGGCATGAACAACCAAGCCGAAGCCGCGCAATTGGTTCTGGCCCTTCAGTTTAATCAGAAGCGCAGCGT
>CAZLHZ010000361.1:0-2663 GCA_964559285.1 uncultured Actinomycetes bacterium
TCCAAAGCGTCGGCGAAGAAGCCGCGGTTATGGAGACCGGTTTCGGCATCGATTGTCGCCTGGTGGACGAGAACCTCCGACTTGTCCTGCAATTCGGAAAGCGCGGATTCCGCAGCAGTGCGAAGCGCCTCCATCTCCGACACATCCGTCAACGTCACGATAGCCCCGAGCGAGATGCCCTCCCGTGACGTGTGCGGCAGCACCTGCACGAGGTAGGCCACCTCGCCTGACTGTGCATGAAGATTCTGGCGGGCACCGCCATTGATGACCGCAGCCAGTGCATCCGCTAGTGAGGGGATGGGCATTGTGGTGGGGATGTCCATGATCCCTCGCCCGATGTCCGAGGGAATGAGGGCGAACAATCGCACGGCGAGCGGGGTATAGCGCAACACCTTCATGTCGGGGTCGACGATGATCATGCCCTGACTGACTGATGCCTGGATGGTCTCAAGATCACTATTCAGTCGCTCCAGATCCGAGGTGCGGGATCCCAGCTCATGGTTGAGTGACGCCAGTTCGTCATTCGTCGCGCGCAATTCCTCATTGGACGCCTGCAATTCCTCATTGGATGCCTGCAGCTCTTCCGTTGACGCCTGGAGCTCCTCCGAATAGGCCTCCAGCTCCTCATTGGCTGCCTGCAACTCCGCAAGGGAGACCCGTAGCGAGTCGCGACTGGCAATGAGCTCCTCCTCAAGGCGGCGGAGCTGCTCGTCGAAGGCGGGTGAGCGCTGCTCGGCCGGGGCATCGCGCTGGAGTCCCGTCGCCGCAGGCTCGAAGGTGAGGACGAAGTATGTCTCACTGTCGACGGCCAGTCGGCGTGCGCTGAGGGCGACCGGCACGCCACCCACGGTGATCGGGGCTCCGTGGACGACATCGTCTCCCGCACGACAGAGCAGGAGAAGGGCCCGGGCCTCCTCGGCGACATCGGGGCGCAGGAGGCTCGCAACATCCGTGGTCATCGGCCCCACTGGCAGACGGCAGAAGGCGGACACGTCACCGTGGATTCGAACGATCCCGCGTTCGGAGTCAAGGACGAGGTGGGGGGTTGTCAGCTGATCGAGAAGTTGATCCAGGAGTTTGATCTGATGGCCGAGGCCCTGCGGTTGCTCCGAGCCGCTCCCCGACGGCGTGGCATGCGGACGCGGGGCCAGCATGGAACTCTGCCCGGACGGCAGGGTGGCCAGTGGTGAGGGTCGAGCCGATCGCGTGTAGATGCGGTGGTGGGCATCGATGGGGGCGAAGTGCGGCACGGCCTCACCGAGCGACTCTGCCTGGCCGAGGACCAGAAATGCCCCCGGCTTGAGTGAGAAGCGGAACATGGAGAGCGCCTGCTCACGCAGTGGCGAGGTGAAGTAGATGAGCGTGTTGCGACACGAGATGAGATCGAGTCTGGGGAAGGGGGGCTCGGAGATGAGATTGTGCCGAGCAAAGACAACGCATTGTCGAAGCCGATCATCAATCTGCATCGTGTCTCCCCGTAGCGACACATAGCGCTCGGCGAAGCCATCGGGCAGGCGATCGATCATGCTGCGGGGATAGTTCGCGCGACGAGCGACTGCAAGGGCTGCCTCATCAAGGTCGGTTCCGAAGATCTTGAGTCGGTGCACCAGATCGGGAGGGTCTCCCAGCACAGCGGACAGGACCATGGCGAGGCTGTAAACCTCCTCCCCAGTGGCGCACCCGGGCACCCAGACCCGCAGTGGCTCAGCACGGTCGAGGTCGGCCACGTAGGACGTGAGAAGCGACCTCAGCGACGTGAAGACATCCACATCCCGAAAGAAGTCGGTGACGGAGACGAGCAGACTGGATGCCAGTGCCTGGGCCTCTTCGGACTCCGTCGTCAACACCCGGGCGTAGGCATCGACTGCTGAGATGTGTCGCAGGGCCATCCTGCGGTGCATCTGCCGCAGAATCGTGGACTCCTTGTAGCCGGAGAAGTCGACACCCGTCTGCTGCTGAAGAGCAGATGAGATGGCCGCCCGCACCTGTGGTGTCAGGCTCGCCGACGTCCCATTTCGTTCTGCCCGCAGGTGACTGATGGCTGTGACGAGCAGCGCCCCGAGGGATTCGGCAGTGGCGATGGCATCGGCGCCGGCCAGCATGATCGCGGCCTGAGGCATGCCATCGAAGCGGGCTGTGGTCGGCTCCTGCACCAGCGCCAGACCTCCGGCGCCACGGATTGCGCGCAGGCCTCGGGCCCCATCAGTGCCGGTTCCCGACAGGATCACGCCGATGGCCCGTCCCCCCCACTGTTCAGCCAGTGACCCCAGGAGCGCATCAATGCTGGGGCTGGCGCTAGGGCGCGGGTCAGGGGGGCGGACCGTCACCCGGTCACCGATGACGGTGATGTCGCGGCCGGGCGGTCCGACCACGACGAGCCCCGGCGTGAGGAGCAACCCCTCCTCGCCGGTGATCACCGTCAGCGAGGTGATGCGCGAGAGAAGCTCCACGATGAGGCTGGGATGCTCGGGAGTCAGATGCTGCGCCACCACATAGGCGACGGGCAGATCACTGGGAAGGTTTGACAGCAGGGCCTGAAGAGCTTCGAGTCCTCCCGCGGAGGCGCCGATTCCGACCACGTGCTCGACGGTGCCGACAGCGTCGGCGGTCCCTTCGTCTCGCACTGGGAGATCAGGCATCCATCCTCCGCTGCTGTCGGCCAC
>CAZLHZ010000362.1:0-2653 GCA_964559285.1 uncultured Actinomycetes bacterium
GGGGCCAAGGTGACGGAGTGGGACAAGGGCAAGATCGCCCACACCTTCACCATTCATCAGTACCCCGATGACGGCCAGCCCTACCTCTTCGTGTCCGTACCCCTCCCGGACAACCCGGGCAAGGAGGTCAACAACGCGAATCCCTACGTCAAGGACCCCTACGTCGTGCAGTTCTCCTTCATGACGGGTGATGCCGGGACCTACGTGTGGAACTGCGAGTTCCCCTGCGGCGATGAGTACCAAGAGTTTGGCGGGCCGATGCAGCAGCGCGGCTGGATGTCCGGCACGTTTGAGGTGGTCTGATGTCTGAGACGACGAACCGCGTTGAGAACGAGGAGCCCGAGGCTCCGACCAATCGGCCACCGGCATCGCACCGCATGAAGGAGTGGCTGCGTCGCCCGTATGCGCGACGGATCGTCCTTCTCACCTTCTTGTTCACCCTCATCATGCTGCCGATTGCCTGGCTCGTCGTGTGGTTCATGAACATGAGTGGCGGCCCAGGCTCGCAGATCATGGCTGACATCCAGCGGACGATTGTCGTCTTCACTGTGGTGTCGATCCCGCTCATGGCTGTGACTCTGGCGATCCTGGCCTACAGCCTCTGGGGCTGGGGACGGATCAAGAGCGAGACCCCCCCGATGCAGGACAACCCTCGGATCTATACCAATCGCACGGCGGTCGCGACGTGGACCATCTTCACTGCTGTCCTCGCGGCCTTCCTTGTGGTCTGGGGCATGATGGAGCTCGCCAACATCACCTACAGTTCGTTCGGCACGGTAGCGGCCAACCAGCAGCCGAACTCGACCAAGCCCCTCGTCGTCAATGTCACCGGTCAGCAGTGGGCATGGACGTTCGAGTATCCCGAGGACGGCAGGGTCACATCGGATGTGCTGTATCTCGAGGTGAACCGTCCGGTCTACTTCAACCTGACGTCAAAGGATGTCATTCACAACTTCTGGGCTGTCGAGCTCGGCGTGAAGATCGACGTCAATCCAGGTGCGATCACCCAGGTCGGTGTCACGCCCTATAAGGAGGGCGTGTTCAACCTCCGGTGCGCGGAGCTCTGCGGACTGCACCACGCCTACATGCAGACGGAGATTCGTGTGGTGAGCAAGGAAGCGTTCGAGTCCTGGGTCCGTGAGAGCGGTGGAGGGAAGACATCATGACGATGACCGCGACGGAGGTCGTCCCTCAGCCGGCGCAGCACGGACGCCCCGGTGGCATCATGCGGCGGCTGAATATCTTCACTGGACTGGCCGGCGGTCTGGTTCTTGCTGCCGTGGCCGGTGGCGTGACCTACCTGCAGTTCCCCGCCGGTGCTCAGACGGTCACCGCAGCCCCGGCCTGGGCCGGCCCGACCTACCTCGCCCTGCTCCTCGGCTGGGTGATCGGCTTCATGACCGGGATCGGAGCCTTCGTCGGTCCGTTCCGCTGGCTCCTCGGTCGGGAACTCACCCACGAGGATGCGGAGTTCCTCGCCGGCAAGGATCAGGGGCGCAAGCGCTTCTGGAGGTTCACCACGGACCACAAGGTCGTGGGAATCCAGTACCTCATCATCGCCATGGTCATCCTCGGCTTCGGCGGGCTGCTGGCCATGCTCATCCGCACGGAGCTCGGCGTCACCTGGGCTGAGGTCTTCAATCCGGACTTCTACAACTCCCTCGCGGGCACCCATGGCATCGCGATGATCATCGCCCTCATCGTCATCGTGAGCGGGCCGGTGGGCAACTTCATCGTTCCGATCATGTGCGGGGCACGGGACATGGCCTATCCGCGGCTGAACGCACTGAGCTTCTGGCTGCTCTTCTGCGCAGTCCCGCCTCTCATCCTGTCCCTCCTCGTCGGTGGCATCCGTGACGGTTGGACGGTCTATCAGCCGCTGGCTGCGCAGGCAGGGCCGGGGATGATCGGCTACCAGATCACGATCATCGTCTTCGCCCTGTCCACGGCAGTGGCGAGCGTCAACATCATGACGACGATCCTCACCATGCGGGCCAAGGGCATGACGTGGGCGCGCACCCCGATCCTCATCTACGGCACCTTCGTCGCCGCAGCGATGGGACTCTACGCATTCCCGTTCTACCAGTACTCCCAGATCATGGCGCTCACCGATCGGGTCTTCAACACCTCCTTCTTCAACCCGATCGCCGGCGGAAGTGTCTGGCTCTACGAGAACCTCTTCTGGCTCCTCGGCCACCCGGAGGTCTACGTCATCCTGGTCCCGAGCATCGCGGTGTGTATGGAAATCGTCCCGGTCTTCATGCGCAAGCCGCTGTTCAGCTTCTACATGGCTATTGCCGGGTTCGTGGGCATCGCAGCGTTGAGCGGACTGGTGTGGGTGCACCACATGTATATGACGGGGTGGGCCCCGGAATCGAACTATCCGTTCATGCTCTCGACCGAGCTCATCTCCATCCCGGTCGGCCTGCTCGTCATGGTCGTCCTCGGCACGATGTGGCGTGGACGCCGATGGTCACGGCTGGCCCTGCTGGCTGTCTATGCCGTCATCTTCAACAAGGTCATCGGCGGCATCACCGGCGTCTATCTGTCGGATGTGCCCGCGGACCAGTACTTCCACGGCAGCATGTTCGTTCCCGCCCACTTCCACTACATGCTCATGGGTGCGGGCCTCTTCGGTGCCATGGCTGCCCTC
>CAZLHZ010000363.1:0-2650 GCA_964559285.1 uncultured Actinomycetes bacterium
CCGACCATCGTCGAGGGCATCCGTCCTGGCGATGCCCTCTATGCGCGCGAGACGTTCGGCCCGCTGGTGGGTTTGGGCAGGTTCGCCCATCTGGATGAGGCGATTGAGTTGGCGAACGGGCATGGCTACGGGCTGTCAAGCGCGATCTACACCCGCAATCCGGAATGGGTGTGGCGATTCCGAGCGGGAATCTCCGCCGGCATGATGTCGGTCAACAACTCGACCTCTGGGGCAGAGGCGCACCTGCCATTCGGGGGCAACGGCCTGAGCGGCAACGGTTCGCGGCAGAGCGGCATCTGGGTGCTCGATCAGTTCACGCGCTGGCAGGCCGTCAACTGGGACTGGAGCGGTCGACTGCAGAAGGCTCAGATGGACCTCGTCGAGCTTCCCTATGACGCGGACTTCCGACTGTGACGCTTCCCCCGCTGCCTGAATCCGCCGATGTCGTCATCGTCGGCGGTGGAGTCATGGGTGCATCCGCTGCCTTCCACCTTGCCGAGGCCGGGCGCAGTGTCGTGCTGCTTGAGCGCGACTCGCTCGCGGGAGGGTCGACATCGAAAGCGGCGGGAGGAGTCCGGGCGAGCTTCACCGACTCGCTCAACGTCGCACTCGGTGCACGCTCGCTGTCACTCCTGCGCGACTTCCCCGATCGCCCCGGGCAGAGCATCGATCTGCACGAGAGCGGCTATCTCTATGTCCTCACGGATCAGGCGCACGTCGCGCCGTTCCGCGAGGCCATGCGGTGGCATGCGGAGTACGGCGTACCCACATCGCTCGTTGATGCGGATGAGGCTCGTCGACTGTCACCGTTGCTGAACCCATCGGGTGTGCTCGCTGCCCTGTGGTCGCCACGTGATGGTCACTGCTCACCCGAGTCCGTGGTGCTGGGTTATGCACGAGGTGCTCGCGAGTTCGGAGCCGTTGTCCGCACGGGTGTCACTGTCACCGGCATCACGACGCAGGGTGATCGCATTACCGCCGTGCAAACCTCCGCAGGAGTGATTGCGACCGAGTGCGTCATCGACTGTGCGGGGGTGTGGGCGCCGTCGATCGCGGCCTTCGTCGGCCTCGACCTTCCCGTCGTCCCGGTACGCCGCGAGCTGCTCATCACCGAGCCGATGCCGATGCCGCTCGAGATGGCCTTCACGATCGACTTCGCGACCTCGCTCTACTGGCATCGTGAGGGACCCGGTCTGCTCACGGGCTTCTCGGATCAGTCGGTGACGCCGGGATGGAGCCTCGACCGCGATCCGGCGTTCCCCGCGAAGCTGGCGGAGCTGGCCATGCAGCGGGCACCGGAGTTGCTCAATCTCGGCGTGCGCAGCGGGTGGGCGGGGTATTACGAGGTGACACCGGATCACAACGCCCTCATCGGTGAGTGGTCGGGCGTGTCACGCTTCCTCTATGCCACCGGTTTCTCCGGACATGGATTCATGCTGGGACCGGCGGTGGGTGAGATCCTGCGCGATCTCGTGCTGCAGCAGGCTCCCGCGATCGACGTGAGTGCACTGCGGGTGGAGCGTTTCGAGGAGGGAGTGCTCCGTCCGGAGCACGCGATCATTTGACCGTGCGGGTTCGGCTCGACACCTCAGCCACGATGATGCCCGCAATGACAATGAGTCCACCGATGAGCTGAACCGGTCCTACCGGCTCTGCAAGCAGCACCAGTGCCAGCAGGGTGGCCCAGATCGGTTCGGTTGTGGCAACAATTCCGGCGCGCTGGGAGCCGATCCGGTCGAGTGATCCCACAACGAGGAGGAAGGGCGCCACGGCCCCGAGCACGACGCAGCCGATGGCCAGAGGCCACACCGGCAGCGTCCATGCGGCGACTGCGCTGCTCTCGCCCGGAGGGAAGGCTGCGGCCCCTGAGCCAAGCACCGACCAGGGGAAGGTCCACCAGGGGGTGATGATCGCCCACGCGATCGAGGCAAACGCGAAGCCCCAGAAGGTCAGCGACATCGCGTCACGCTGCTTGCGCCCCTTCTCACCGAGCATCCAGTAGAGGGACAGGGCGACCGCGGTGCCGAGGCCGGATGCCACCCCGATGAGATCGAAGGTGATCCCCTCCCAGAGCTGGGAGATGAGGACGAGCCCGAGCAGGCTCAGGGCGAGCGCCAGCCAGATGCCGCGACCACTGCCCTGTCGTCGCGCGAAGCGCAGCCACAGGGCGACGAGCACGGGCGCGAGGAAGCACAGGAGGGTGCCGAAGCCGACATTGAGGCGGGTGATGGTGACGAAGTACCCGAACTGCACGAGGGTGAAGGCGACCACGCCGTAGAGCGCGAGGAAGGGAAGCTCCCTCCGCGTGACCGTGAGCGACCGCGGCTTCGTCACCGCGATGATGAGCAGCAGCAGGATCATCGCCCCGAGATTGCGGAAGGCCGTGAAATGCGCGGGATCGATTCCGGCGATGATGATCGACTTGGCGACTACGCCATTGAGTGCGAAGAGGAACGCTGCGATGAGATACATCGCGATGCCGGTGGCGTCGGCTCGCCGCACCGGGGCGGTCATGAGTCCCTCGCCGTCGACCCCGGCAGTGCTCATCGTGCGCGCTCCGCGATGTAGACGCCGACGAGCACGATGACGCCGCCGAGGATCTGCACGGGGGCCAGCACCTGGCCGAGGGCAACCCACGCGACAGCGGAGG
>CAZLHZ010000364.1:0-2642 GCA_964559285.1 uncultured Actinomycetes bacterium
ACCTCATCAGGGTTGACGCCCTTGTTGGCGTCCTTGCCGGTGAGCTCCTTGACCAGCTCGGCCACGGCGGGCATGCGCGTCGATCCGCCGACGAGAACGACCTGGTCGATGTCGGCCACGTTGATGCCGCCGTCAGCGATGACCGCCTTGAAGGGGGCCTTCGTGCGATCCAGTAGGTCGCGCGTCATCTGCTCGAACTGGGCCCGGGTCAGGGTCTCCTCGAGATGGAGCGGCCCATCAGCTCCGGCTGTGATGTAGGGCAGGTTGATGGAGGTCTGCATCGAGCTGGACAGCTCGATCTTCGCCTTCTCCGCCGCCTCGCGCAGTCGCTGCATCGCCATCTTGTCCTTGGACAGATCGATGCCGTGCCCGTTCTTGAACGAGGTCACCATCCAGTCGACGACCTTGTTGTCCCAGTCATCACCACCGAGGTTGTTGTCACCACTCGTGGCCTTGACTTCAACGACTCCATCGCCGATCTCGAGCACCGACACGTCGAAGGTGCCACCACCCAGGTCGAAGACGAGGATCGTCTGCTCTGTGTCGCCCTTGTCCAGACCGTAGGCAAGGGCAGCCGAGGTCGGCTCATTGATGATGCGCAGCACGTTGAGGCCGGCGATCTCGCCCGCCTCCTTGGTCGCCTGGCGCTGGGAATCATTGAAGTACGCCGGAACTGTGATCACGGCATCCGTGACGTTCTCCCCGAGATAGGCCTCGGCATCGCGCTTGAGCTTCATGAGCACGCGTGCCGAGATCTCCTGCGGGGTGTAGGACTTGCCGTCGATGTCGATCGTCCAGTTGGTGCCCATGTGACGCTTGACGGACCGGATGGTGCGGTCAACGTTGGTGACGGCCTGGCGCTTGGCCACCTCGCCGACGAGGACTTCGCCGTTCTTGGCAAAGGCCACGATCGAGGGGGTGGTGCGCGAGCCCTCCGCGTTCGCGATGACGACGGGGTCTCCGCCTTCAAGGACAGACACGACGGAGTTGGTCGTGCCCAGATCGATACCTACTGCTCGGGCCATGGGTTGTGCCTTTCCTGTGATGGGTATGCGGTGGTTCTGCTGCCATGAGCCTGCGCCTCCATCAGCTGCTCCGCAAGTTCGGACGCAGAGAATGTGAGTCGTCGCGGCTCATATCTGTGGTCTCAACGGCGGGCGGCAGCCCGGACTTCCCGTTCGCGGTGTGACCCCCGTCACACCCGGTCAGGGAGGTTCGGCAGGGATCACACTCGCGTCCCCGTGGCTCGCGAGGAGGGATCCCACAGGGTCTGGCACCATCAGCCCGTGACTCCCATGCTGCTGCGCGCGACCATCGGCCTGCTGATCACCGGCATCTGCGGGGCCATCGCCCTCCGGCGGGTCTGGTTCCTCGTCACGCTCGCCAAGGCCGGCGCCCCCGCGGTCGGACGAACCGAGAACCCGACCATCCGCGTGGAGGCCGAGGCGAGCGAGGTCCTCGGTCAGCGCAAGCTGCTCAAGTGGACGATTCCAGGCCTCGCGCATGTCTTCGCATTCTGGGGCTTCCTCGTCCTCGGGCTCACCATCATTGAGGTCTACGGCGCGCTGTTCTGGGCTGACTTCGCGATCCCCGTCATCGGAACCTGGCCCGTGGTCGGCTTCCTCGAGGACCTCTTCGCCGTCCTCGTGCTCGTGGGTGTCGTCATCTTCGGGATCATCCGTCTGACGAACAACCCTGCCACGGAGGGGCGCAATTCCCGCTTCTTCGGCTCCCACACCAAGGGCGCCTGGCTCATCCTCTTCATGATCTTCAACGTCGTCTGGACGCTGCTGCTCTACCGCGGCGCTCAGGTCAACACCGGGGTGTTCCCCTTCAAGTCCGGGGCCTTCGCTTCCGAATGGGCTGCTGCACTCATGCACCCGCTCGGTGAGCGCACCAACGAGATCCTCGAGACCGTCGGCATCTGGCTTCAGATCGGCGTCGTGCTGCTCTTCCTGCTCATCGTCCTCAACAGCAAGCACCTTCATATTGGTGCCGCACCCGTCAACGTCTACACCTCACGGCGTCCCGATGCACTCGGTCCACTCCTGCCGATCTCCTACAAGGGCGAGCCGGTGAACTTCGAGGATCCCCCCGAGGACGCCGCTTTCGGCAAGGGTCGCATCGAGGATTTCACGTGGAAGAACTACGTGGACTTCATGTCCTGCACCGAGTGCGGACGCTGCCAGTCGCAGTGCCCGGCGTGGAACACCGGCAAGCCGCTCTCACCCAAGCTGCTCATCATGGATCTGCGCGACCACACGTTTGCATCCGCGCCCTATCTGCGAGCTGCCGACCGTGTTGCCACGGGGCCCGGCGAGCGTGACGAGAAACTGCTGGCGACGCTTCCCGAGAACGTCCAGGGCGAGGTCATGCGCCCCCTCGTGGGCGACCGCTCTGGTGTGGACCATGCTGCGGATGACGGCTACACCTTCGACGGGCATCGGGCCAACGGCCCGGAGCTCCCGGTCATTGACGACGACGTGCTGTGGTCCTGCACCACCTGCGGCGCCTGCGTCAACCAGTGCCCGGTCGACATCGAGCACATCGATCACATCGTCGATATGCGGCGCAATCAGGTGATGATCGAGTCGTCATTCCCGGCGGAGCTCAATGGGCTCTTCAAGAACCTCGAATCCAAG
>CAZLHZ010000365.1:0-2639 GCA_964559285.1 uncultured Actinomycetes bacterium
AGTTCTAGCGATACGTCGCGCAGGTTGTGCTCTCGGGCACCACGGATGATGAGCTGATCTGGCACGGGGTCAGATTAGTGCCTCCCCCCGTGACCGGCCGCGCCACCGTCCTCCTCCACTGGTCGCGGCTCCGTGACGGTGCCCGCATGTGCCCGGAGCTCCGGGTTTCGGCGTACCTTCCACCAGGAGGCGACGGTCACGATGACCAGGATCCCGCAGATCACCGCGAGCGACACTGGCGTCGGAATCTTGGGCACACTCGCGTTTATCTCATGGAAGTAGGTCAGGATCAGCTTGACCCCGATGAACACCAAGATCACGGCGAGGCCGGTGGACAGGTAGATCAGGCGGTCCAGCAGGCCTCTCAGGAGGAAGTAGAGCGCCCGCAATCCAAGGAGCGCTAGTGCATTGGCAGCGAACACAAGGTAGGGCTCGGTCGTGACACCGAATGTCGCAGGAATTGAGTCGAGGGCGAAGAGCAGATCAGTTGAGGCGATCGCCGTGACGACAAGCAGCATCGGGGTGGCGATGCGTCGGCCAGCGCGCTTCGTGAAGATCCTAGGTCCGTCAAAGTCATCCGTCATGGGTACAAGACGTCGAATGGCGCGAACGACAACTCCCTCACCCGGTGATGGATCATCGTTCCGATGGCGGGCTAGCTGGATGCCGGTCCAGATGAGGATCGCCCCGAAGATGACGAAGGTGAATGCAAACGCCGCCAGTGCAGCTGCGCCGATGGCAATGAAGATCCCGCGAAGGACCAGAGCAAGGACGACCCCGATGAGGAGAACCCTCTGGTGGAGGATGGTCGGGACCGCGAACTGTCCGAGGATGATGACGAAGACGAAGAGGTTGTCGACACTGAGGGACTTCTCAACAAGATAGGCGGCTGCGAACTCCCCCGCGGGCCCCCCGCCGGCCACAAAGAACAGGCCCACGCCGAAGGCAACCGCGATGCCGATGTAGAAGATCGACCAGCCAGCTGCCTCGGGGAGCCGAACCTCGTGGGGCTTTCGACTGATGGTGACGAAGTCCAAGGCGACGAGGGCCAGGACTGCTGCGACCGAGATCAACCAGACAGCCAGCGAAACCTGCACGAAAAATCCCCTTTCGAGTGCGGCTACCCACACTACGGAAGACCGAGGATCCGTGCATCCCGGGGGTGGTCAGTTGCCCGCGGGCGGCTCGCCACGATCTGATAGTCCCTCGGGCGAGGGCGGTCTTTTACGACTGTGAATCAGGCTGGCCGCCACCGTGACCCCCAAGACGCCGACAACGACGCCGAGGGAAACCCATGTCGGCACGTGGGGCACCGGAAGGGTCGTCGTTTTGCCCAAGCCCTCAAGAATGAGCTTCACCCCAATGAACCCAAGGATGACGGCCAAGCCTCGATTGAGGAACTGCAGCCGATTCAGCAAGCCGTGCAGGAGGAAATACAGCTGCCGGAGTCCCATGAGTGCGAATGCGTTGGCGGCGAAGACGATGTACGCCTCATTGGTCAGTCCAAAGACCGCCGGAATCGAGTCAACAGCGAAGAGCAGATCGGTTGTGCCAATTGCCAGCATGACGAGGAGCATGGGCGTAATCACACGCTGGCCCTCCAGCCGGATGGTCAAACGCGTTCCGTGGTAGTCCGACGTCGTCGGGAGGTGCCGACTGACCCAGGACACGAGTCGATTTCCCTCAGGCCCAACATTCACTTCACTGGACCGACTGACCTTGATCGCGGTGTAGATCAAGAGCGCACCAAGGACAAAGAGGGTGAGCGAAAAGCGATTGATGATCTCAGCGCCGAGAATGATGAGTACTCCCCGAAGTACGAGTGCGATCACGATTCCGATGTTTGAGGGGCACAGCGAAAGACGACATGATGACCATGAAGACAAAGAGATTGTCGACGCTCAGCGAGTATTCTGTGAGGTAGCCGGCTAGGAACTGACCCGCCCACGTGGAGCCATACGACACCCACAAGACAACAGTGAACGCGAGTGCGAGTACAACATAGAAGAGGACCCATCGGGTCGCCTCGCGAGGAGTGAATGAGTGTGGACGACGATCAACGATGACGAGGTCGACGCATATGACGCCCACGAGGCCCACCACTGTCACCAGCCAAACCCAACTAGAGACCATCATACGGTGCTTGCCTCCCTCATCCCGCGCAGTTCCTTCTTCAATTCGGACAACTCATCTCGGATTCGAGCCGCTAACTCAAACTGCAGTGCCCCGGCAGCCGCGTGCATCGACTCAGTGAGCTCCTTGATCAACGACTCCAAGTCGCCAATCGCAGGCGACTTCGGGCGGCCTCGGCTCAGCTGTGGCGATATGCTCGTCTCGAGAAGTTCCTCGGTGTCTGCGGCTTCTCTGGCGATGAGATCGGTGATGTCGGCGATGCGTTTGCGCAGTGGCTGAGGATCGATCCCATGAGCGGTGTTGTAGGCAAGCTGCTTGTCACGTCGGCGATTCGTCTCCTCGATAGCCGACTTCATTGAGGCTGTGATCGAGTCGGCATACATGTGCACCTCTCCGCTGACGTTTCGCGCGGCCCGCCCGATTGTCTGGATGAGTGACCGCTCAGACCGCAAGAATCCCTCCTTGTCCGCATCCAAGATGCTCACGAGGGACACCTCCGGCAGGTC
>CAZLHZ010000366.1:0-1667 GCA_964559285.1 uncultured Actinomycetes bacterium
CTCCGGCAATCCCTTGCAAGTGGCTGTTGATGAGGTACGAGTAGGCGAAGGCCAATGGTCCACTAGTCACCTGAAGTCCGGCGTACTGCTGAAGTTCGGGTGGAAGGGTCGTGGCATCAGCGGAGAAGTAGACCTTCTGGGCGGTCAGTTCATTGGTGACGGTGCTGCGCGCAAACGTCGCACCCCAGAGGAGAAGGCCACCGGCAACGGCGAGGACGACCGCGACGATGAGACCGGTGACGGACAAAATCCTGTCCAGACTGCGACGGCGCATGGTGACCTCCAGCAGCGCCCGCGGGGTCGGCGCCATTCCCTGCGGCCTCGTGGCCACACGGTCATCGTCATTGGTCGCGGCTCGCCCCATCAGACCCGCAAGGCCCGAAGAATGAGGACGAAGGTCACCAGTCGGCTGCTCTCCAAGCGCTCGTCGACGTCCGGACCAGGCTGGGCCTTGAGGATCAGGCCCACGCCCCGAGGACCAAGCCCATCACCGCAAGGCCGGCGATGTCCTGACCGACCTCGATGAGCCACACCTTGAGGCCCTGGCCCGAGAACAGGCGATGGCCGAGAGAGGTCATGGCGGCGAAGGCCACTCCCATGAGGGCACCGGTCGCGAGGCCACTCCACGGCCCGACCGACTGCCCGGTCGCGCGCAGCAACTCGATGATCGCCGCCAGCACGATCGCCTGGACAAGGATCGCGACCACGAGAAGGATCCAGACGAGATTCATCGGCACGCCCTTGGACATGTCCGGCGGCACCGACGGGTCGCGCCCGAGGGCACGAACCCACACGGGGTAGAACGTCTTCGGCCCGAACCACACGAAGCCGACGATGAAGCAGGCAATGCTGGCAACGATGACGGCCAGCCAGTTGATGTCAGTGAACGGCACGAACGGGACTGTCTCACACCAACACCGACCCGACAGTCCACCACGCCGACGTGCCGTTCCGAATGACCATCGACGTTCGCAGGAAGCATCAATTGAGCACGGTCGTTCTAGGCTACGGCCATGACACAGGCGGCCCGGCTGTGGATCAAGCAGTTCGGACTGCAGCGCAGCGGAACAAACCTTGCCAAGGCCATTCTGGAGACCTCATGCGCGCAGGTCCGAGTGCTCAGCCTGCTCCTCGGCGACAAGCATCACCAGCCGGACATCGCGGCAGCAGCAGCGCGCACTCGCCTCGGGGACATCGGCTCAGCGGTGACCGACCTCGACGTGGATGACATCCGGGCCATGTGCGACGCGGTCAATGATGGATCACTGAAGATCCTCGTCTGCGTGCGCGAGCCGATCACGTGGATGGACTCCTACGTGCGCTACGAGCGCCGATCCACCGGGCGATCGACCGAGCCGCTTGACCGCTCCCGCCTTGAGGCCCTGGCCCGCCACTGGACCAGATGGCATCTGGACCTCCATCGGTGGTGCGCCGACTCACGCTGGGCAAGCGCATGGGTCGTCCACCACGAGGTGGTCCGCGACCCGCAGGTGCTCACGAGCATTGCCACCACGTGGGGTGCCCAGTGCGAGACACCTCCGGAACGACTCGGCTACCTCGCCCGCGGAGGAGACGAGCACGGGTCGACCTACATCGGCCAGCGCGGCTACCGCGCCGCGCAGTACCGCCAAGTGCACGGCGGTGAGAGCCTCATCCGTCGCGAGGAC
>CAZLHZ010000366.1:1677-2623 GCA_964559285.1 uncultured Actinomycetes bacterium
GGACATCCCGTGGACTCTGGAGCTCCTCGACGCACTCGACCCGGAACGCGTCCTGACCCGATGGCGCTGGGACAGCAGCGTCCGGATCAGGCAGCGACCGAAGCCGCCGACTCCCGACGCGGGAACCACGGGATGACCGCCGAGACCCGCTTCTGGTAGTCGGCGTACTCCGGGTACTTCGAGGAAGTGATCTGCTCGGTGAGCCGCGTCGAGCCGATGAACAGCAGGGTGAGCAGGAACGGTCCGACGACGATCCACTGCAGGATCGATCCGGCCGCGGCTGCTCCCATGAGGAACAGCACCCACCACTGTCCCTGCTCGAAGAAGAAGTTCGGGTGCCGCGAGTAGCGGAACAGTCCGGTCTGGATGAAGCCGGGGTTCGGCGTGCGACCCGCTGCGACCTCTGCCTTCTTCCACTGGTGGAAGTTCCACTGCTGCTGGTCGGCCACGGTCTCGCCGATGAGGAACGCGAGGAACACTGCCGTCAGCAGCCAGCCGACCACCCCGAACGGATTGGACTGATTCTCGTAGGCCGTCAGGGCAGGCAGCGCGATGAGGAGCAGCAAGGCATTCTGGAAGAGCACGACGAAGAAGATGTTGAAGATCTCGAACTGCCACTTCTTCATGGACGCCCGCACGATCGGCCAGCGGTAGTCCTCGGTGCCGGAGTAGCCACCCTTGCGGGCGAAGTTGAAGGTGAGCCGCGCTCCCCACAGGGCGACGATGATCGCCATGGCGTCGAGCCGCACATCCGTGAATCCTGCGAAGCCCGCGAACACCCACACGTAGATGACCGGCAGGATCGACCACAGCCGGTCAACCCACGAGTGGTCACCCGTGGCGAGGGAGGCGATCCAGGTGAAGGCACTGGCGACGCCAGCGATGATGAGGCAGACGGTCAACGGGGTCATGCGGGGCAGGGTACCTGCGGCGACTCTGCCCCTGC
>CAZLHZ010000367.1:0-2602 GCA_964559285.1 uncultured Actinomycetes bacterium
CGTCGACGTGGTCGCCCGCGACGAAGACCTCGCGGCGACGCCGCGGCCGGGTCAAGGGTGCTCGCATTGCGTGGATCGCAGCCCTCGCGGCCCTGCCCATCGTGCTCATCCTCTTCATCACGATCATTGCGGCCGCAGTGCCCTTCGGCGCAGCGGGTGCCTACCTCATCGCCGCGGTTGTCGTCGTTGTGCTCATCAGCCCGATCGGTGCGGGCTGGCTCATCTGGGGACGCTCGGTCATCCGGTCCTTGTGACGACGTAGTCGCACAGTCGCTCCAAAGCTGATCGCACCGGAGACGGTGGCAACGGCTCCAGTGCTCGACGCGCGATATCGGCCCAGCGCTGAGCCTCCTGCCCTGCCTTCACCACAGCAGGGCGAGTGCCTCCGCATGCTCCGCATCATCCGGCAGGGGTCGGGAGAGAAGATCACGCAGACGCGCGTCGGCCGGATCGTCGCCGGCGAGCACCATGAGCGGCGCGAGTGTCGGCACCCCCTCGCGGATGTCTGTGCCCGGGGTCTTGCCCGACTGGTCGGTCGGGCTGGTGATGTCGACAAGATCGTCGGCGAGCTGGAATGCGATGCCGATGGCCTCGCCGAAGCGCGTCATGATTGAGGAGGCCTCGGCACCGGCACCACTGACCAGAGCACCATATTCACCACACGCAGCAATGAGCGAGCCGGTCTTGTCCGCGAGCACCTCGAGATGGTGTGAGACGGGATCCTCCCCATCGGCCGGGCCGATGGTCTCGCGGATCTGGCCGGTGCACAGACGCTCGAAGGTGCGCGCCTGGATGCGCACCGCCTCCGGTCCAAGATCGGCGAGGATCGCCGACGACTTCGCGAAGAGGAAGTCGCCCGTGAGGATGGCGATGGTGTTGTCCCAGCGGGCATTGGCTGAGGGGGCGCCGCGGCGCAGGGTCGCCTCGTCCATGACGTCATCGTGGTAGAGGGTCGCAAGGTGCGTGAGCTCCACGACGACTGCCGCCGGGATCACTCCGGGCGCAGCGGCATCCCCAAGGTGGGAGGACAGCAGCACCAGCAGGGGGCGGAATCTCTTGCCGCCCGCATCGACGAGATAGCGCGATGCCTCCGTGACAAACGGATAGTCGCTGCGCACCGCATCACGGAGCGCCGCTTCGACATCTGCCATGCGCGCGGCAAGCTCCACCTCAAGCGCCGAGTCCATGACTCCTTCGGGGACTGCCGACTTGAATCCGCTCATCGCTGTCGAGACATGTCAGGTCAACGCACGAAGACGCCAGCGCGTGACGCAAGGTCCAGCAGCGGCTGCGGAATGACACCGAGGATCACCGTGATCGTCACCGACATCGCCACGGCGATGGTCGTGAAGATGCTGGGTACGGCGACACTGGGACCATCGGGGGCGGGGTCACTGAAGAACATCAGGACGATGACGCGGATGTAGAAGAAGGCCGCAATGACACTGGCCACGACTGCCACGATCACTAGGGGCATCGCTCCGGCCTGAACAGCAGCCGTGAAGACAGCGAACTTGCCGATGAATCCCGCCGTCAGGGGAATACCGGCGAAGGACAGCATGAAGATGGAGAACGCCGTGGCGATCATCGGCGACTTCTTGCCAAGACCTGCCCACTTGGCGAGGTGGGTCGCCTCACCTGAGGCATCCCGCACCAGATTGATGATGGCGAAGGCGCCGATGGTGGCGACGCCATAGGCCGCGAGATAGAACATCGCCGCAGCAATACCCTGCTGGCTGGTGGACACCACCCCGATGAGGATGAAGCCCGCCTGGGCAATGGAGGAGTAGGCGAGCATTCGCTTGATGTCCGTCTGGGTGATGGCCACGATTGACCCCAGCAGCATGGTGATCGCTGCGATCCCCCACATCAGCGGCTGCCAGTCCCACCTGAGGCCACCGAAGCAGACATAGAAGATGCGCAGCAGTGCACCGAAGGCAGCCACCTTGACCGCGGCCGCCATGAATCCGGTCAGCGGGGTGGGGGCGCCCTGATAGACATCGGGAACCCACTGGTGGAACGGCACTGCGGACACCTTGAAGAGCAGCCCCACTGCCAGCAGGGCAACGCCGAGGAAGACCAGGGTCGACTGCTCCGGATTGCCCGAGAGCGCTGTTCCGATTCCCTGCAGGTTGATCGTGCCGGCGTAGCCGTAGAGCAGCGCCGAGCCGTAGAGGAAGAAGGCTGAGGAGAAAGCGCCGAGGATGAAGTACTTCATCGCTGCTTCCTGCGAGAGCAGACGACGACGACGTGCCATGCCAGCCATGAGGTAGAGCGGCAGGGACATGACCTCGAGCGCGACGAACATCATGAGCAGGTCGTTGGACACCGGGAAGAGGAGCATGCCGCCGACGGAGAAGAGCATGAGCGGCCAGATCTCCGTCTGCAGGAAGCCGCGCTCGGTGAACTGCCGCTCATCATCCGACCCGGGTAGGGCGGAGGCGCGCGGAGCGAAGGCGTCGCCGAGGGGGTCGGCGGTGCGCTCGGCCATGACGAGTCCGCCGACGACGGCGAGGACGAGGATGAGCCCCTGCATGAGCAGACCCGGGCCATCAAGCATGACCGCACCCATGGCGACGGCTTGCTGCGTGCCGGCTGCGAT
>CAZLHZ010000368.1:0-2595 GCA_964559285.1 uncultured Actinomycetes bacterium
GATGTCGCTGTCGTTCGTCGCGGTGTTCCTGTTCGGAAGATCGATGTCTACGGCCAGGGTGGCTTCGCCGGTGGAAATGATGGTGGACGCCGTGATCCTGCTGCCATCGTTCCTGATCTATGCCACCGCGATGGTGGGGGAGACCAACCGCGCTCCCTTCGATCTCCCGGAGGCCGAGGGTGAGCTCGTCGGCGGATTCCACACGGAGTACTCCTCGCTGAAGTTCGCACTCTTCTTCCTCGCGGAGTACGTCAACATGGTGACGGTGTCGGCGCTGGCGACGACGCTGTTCCTCGGCGGATGGCTTGCTCCGTGGCCGATCTCGCTGTGGGCGGATGCCAACACGGGCTGGTACCCGATGATCTGGTGGTTCCTCAAGATCCTCGTGTTCCTCTTCGTCTTCATCTGGCTGCGCGGCACGCTGCCTCGCCTGCGTTACGACCAGTTCATGAAGTTCGGCTGGAAGTTCCTCATCCCGGCTTCGATCGTCTGGATCCTCGTCGTCGCGGTGGCTCGCGCGCTGCGTGATCAGGTGCAGGCCGGGCTGCAGCAGCTCCTCATCGCCGGAGCGGTCGTCCTACTCGTCCTGCTCGCGATCTCGTGGATCGTCCAGTCGGTCATCGAGCGGCGACGGTCGGGTGAGCGGGCGAAGGCCGAGCGCGCCGTGCGCACCTTCGATCCCTACGCCGGCGGCTACCCTGTGCCGCCGATGCCCGGACAGCAGCTCGACTATCGGCCGCGGCGTGAAGCGGCCGCCGTCGCGGTCGGTCCATCCACCACCCAGACCGACGAGGAGGAGGGCACAGATGCCTGAGCTGCCTCAGGTGGTCCGTGGATTCGGAGTCACCTTCTTCACGATGTTCAAGCGCGTCGTGACGGAGCAGTACCCCGAGGACAAGGATCGCTACCCGACCAAGCCGCGCTTCCACGGCCGGCATCAGCTCAATCGCTGGCCGGACGGGCTGGAGAAGTGCGTCGGCTGCGAGCTGTGCGCCTGGGCATGTCCCGCGGATGCCATCTACGTCCAGGGTGCGGACAACACCGACACCGAGCGCTACTCACCGGGTGAGCGCTACGGGTCGGTCTACCAGATCAACTACCTGCGCTGCATCCTGTGCGGCCTGTGCATCGAGGCCTGTCCGACGCGTGCGCTCACGATGACGAACGAGTATGAACTCGCCGACTCCAGCCGCGCCTCGCTCATCTACGAGAAGCAGGACCTGCTCGCCCCGCTCCTGCCCGGCATGGTCGCGCCTCCGCATCCCGCTGCGGCGGGCACGACGGAGAAGGACTACTACGCCGGCAATGTCGTGGGATACGACCAGGTGACCCAGACCAAGGGCGAGAAGGTGCTCCCATGATGGGGGTCGAAGAGGTCTCCGTCGGCGAGTCCATCGTCTTCTGGGTGTGCGCGGTCCTGTCCTGCATCGGTGCACTGGGACTCATCGTCAGCCGCAAGGCCGTGCACAGCGCGCTCTGGGTCGCTCTCACGATGATCAACCTGGCGATCCTCTACGTCGCGAACTCTGCGCCGTTCCTGGGACTCGTTCAGGTCATCGTCTACACCGGTGCCGTCATGATGCTCTTCCTCTTCGTCCTCATGATCGTGGGCGTTGACGCCTCCGACTCACTCATGGAGACGATCAAGGGACAGCGCTGGGCAGCAATCCTGCTCGGCCTCGGCTTCGGGGCTCTCCTCGTGCTCGGCATCGGCAATGGCCTCCTGGAGGCGCAGAGCACCGGACTGGAGCAGGCCAATGCTGCCGATGGCGGCAATGTGCAGGGCCTCGCGCGCCTGATCTTCGGGACCTACCTGCTGCCTTTCGAGGTGACGTCGGCCCTGCTCATCACGGCGGCCCTGGGCGCGATGGTGCTTGCGCATCGCGACCGGTGGCAGCCCAAGCCCACGCAGGAGCAGCTGTCGAAGGAGCGCTTCCGCTCAGGTGGGCACCCCGGCAATCTGCCGAACCCGGGTGTCTACGCCCTGCACAACTCCATCGACACCCCCGCCCTGCTGCCTGATGGCACCCCCACGCTCGACTCCGTTCCGCTGCCACTGCAGGACACCGTCACCGCGCGGCTTGAGGGCGAGCAGACCGGTTCGGCGATCGAAGGAGGCGAGCGATGAGCGTCAGCAACTACATCGTCCTGTCCGGGATCCTCTTCACCATCGGGGCCATCGGCGTCCTGGTCCGGCGCAACGCGATCGTGGTCTTCATGAGCGTCGAGTTGATGCTCAACGCGGCGAACCTCGCGTTCGTGGCCTTTGCCCGGATGAACGGCAACCTCGATGGGCAGGTCGTGGCGTTCTTCGTCATGGTCGTGGCCGCCGCTGAGGTCGTCGTGGGTCTGGCGATCATCATGGCGATCTTCCGGTCGAGGCGATCCGCCTCGGTCGATGAGCCGAACCTGCTGAAGTACTGACCGGCTGACGAGGATGGTTGACGACGTGAGAACTGAGGTGACGCCGTGATCAACACCGGCGTTCTGCTCTCGGAGGCAGCAGCCCTGCAGCCGGCATCCGGGGTCTTCTCCCTGATCTGGGTGCTCGTGGCGCTCCCGCTCCTGGGGGCACTCATCCTGCTGGTCGGCGGA
>CAZLHZ010000369.1:0-2592 GCA_964559285.1 uncultured Actinomycetes bacterium
GAGCAACCGCCCGCAGGCGCGGGTCCACTGAACGAGCCACCGGCAGGATGACACGCACCACGAGCGGGATGGCGACGAGAGCGTGCGCGATGGGGATGAGGATCCATGAACTGCGCAGGTCCAGGGGTGAGACCGCGAAGGCGATGAGCAGACCGAAACCAATCGTCACGGCTGAGGTTCCGAGCGGGATCATGATCGCGGTGTCGAGGATGCGACCTCCGCGCCGCGAGTAGGCGATGGCAGCGGCGGCCAGTCCACCGACGATGATCGACAGGATCGTCGCCATGATCGCCATACGCAGTGATACGACGACGGACTCCAGCGGCGCCACCTGCCGGGTCGTGCCTGCATCGATCGTTGCCAACGACGTCCACCACTGCAGGCCCCAACCACCCGCGACACGCATCGACCGCACGACAAGTGCCACCAGCGGCACGATGAGCAGCACCACAACGGATGCCAGGGTCCAGACGAGCAGCAGTCGGTCGCCAAGGCCACGTGGTCGGACGGGGATCCCGACGACAAGCACGCGCTGTCGCGTGGCATGGCGCTGGATGACAGCCGAGACGGCCAGGACGGCGCCGAGGAAGAGGAGCTGGAGGAGGGTCAGTGTGGCTGCGGCTCCTAGGTCGAGCTGCTGCGCGGTGCGGCGGTAGATCTCGACCTCGAGTGTCACCGTGCTCGGTCCACCGAGGATCAGCACGACGCCGAATGAGGTGAACGTGAAGAGGAAGACGAGTGAGGCGGCCGCGGCGACAGCCGGTTGCAGCAGAGGCCAGGTGACCGTGACAAAGGTTCGCCACGGCGAGGAACCCAGGGATCGCGCCACCTGCACGTAGCGCGGATCGATCCGACCCCATAACCCGCCGACCACCCGCACCACGACGGCGTAGTTGAAGAAGATGTGGGCGAGCAGGATCGCTGGCAGTCCGCCGATCCAGTCACTGGGCAGCAGCGCACGAAACGCGAGACCCACCACCACGGTCGGCAGCACAAAGGGCACGGTGGCCAGTGCGAGAAGGGCCCGTCGACCGGGGAATCGGAGCCGATGCAGAACGTAGGCACCGGGAAGGGCCACGCCAAGTGTGAGCAGAGTGCTCAGTGTCGCCTGCAGCAGGGTGAATCCGATGATCCGCCACGTACGCGCACTCGCCAGGACATCGAGTGCATCCGGTGTGAGACCACGACCGACGATGGAGACGACGGGGAGGGCGAAGAAGATGAGCAGGAACAGGCACGGGGCCAGCGCCAGCAGCCAGGCGCGTCTCAGCCCTGCTCGTTCCACAGCTCCAGCCAGCGATCACGGTTGGCCGCGATGTCATCGGCGCTCATCATGAGCGGAGCGGAGGGCACCGCCGCGAACTTCTCGAACAACTCCGGCAGCGCGACTCCGCTGCGCACGGGGTAGACGAACATGGACAGCGGAACATCGGCTTGGAAGTCCTCGCTCAGCATGAGCTCGAGCACCTGAGCCGCGGCCTCCGGATGCGCCGCACCGGCCAGCACTCCAGCGAACTCCACCTGGCGGAAGCAGCCATCTTCCATCACCGTCGTCCGCGGCCGCTCCGGCTTCGGATCCGCGGCGTAGACGATCTCCGCGGGCGGCGATGAGGCATAGGACACCACGAGCGGACGGGTGCCGCTGCCGCCACCGGCGGAGTACTCCCCCACGTAGGCCTCGGTCCACCCGTTGACGATGCGCACGCCGTTGACGCGCAGTCGCGACCAGTAGTCAAGCCATCCGTCTTCGCCGTACCGCGCAATCGTCGCGAGCATGAATGCCAGTCCGGGCGAGGAGGTTGCCGGATTCTCCACGACAAGCTGATTGGCGTACGCCGGATCCGCGAGGTCGTCGAGCGTGGTCGGTGCCGGTGTTGAGGTGTAGGCCTGCGCATCGATGTTGATGCACACATCACCGAAGTCGACCGGCACCACCTCCCGGCCGGGCACCATGGACGCGAAGGGTTCACTGACCTCAGCCATCGCGGAGACATCGGTCGACTGGAAGAGCCCGGCATCGATCGCACGTGACAGCAGCGTGTTGTCGACACCGAAGAGCACATCACCCTCAGGGTTGCCCGCGGTGAGGATCGCCTTGTTCACGAGCTCGCCGGCATCCCCCGAGGTGATGATCTCGACCGTGATGCCGGTGCGCGCCGTGAAATCATCGAGGATCGACTGAGTGACGGCGAAGGAGTCGTGGGTGAGCACGCGCACCGTCACCGGCTCGGCGGGCTGCGCACTCGATGAACTCGCCGACGTCACAGTCGAGCCGGGCGACGAGGTCAGAGAACTGGTGGACGCCCCACCTGAAGAGCCGCAACCCGACAGGAGGGCCACCAGCGAGGCGGCCGCGGCCGATCCCAGGATGACCGATGAGTGGATACGGCGACGTGACAGGGACATGATCATCGACTTCCTCCGCTGGCATTACCCAGATCAGGTGTGAGGGTCGATGGCGGCAGCCATCCTCTCAGCCCGGTGATCCTCCGAGCTCCCCTGTGCTACGCACGCAGTCTATGCGGCTGTCGTCGAGGCGTCGAGTGCAGGCGCGGATCCTCCGAAACGCTGCGGACACCACCACTGCCCTGT
>CAZLHZ010000370.1:0-2591 GCA_964559285.1 uncultured Actinomycetes bacterium
GGCGAAGCAGCCTCGCGCGGCGGGCGCGCGCGTGCGCGAGCATGGCGTCCACCTGGCGCACGTCGGGGAACTCGGCGCGGCGGTCGCGGAAGCGCTCCTCGAGGAGCCCCAGGTCGCGGTCCTCGCCGATCGCGGAGACCACGTCCGCAAGCCGTCCCGCCAGCCGCTCGATGCGCCGGCGCGGCCCGAGCGGCGCCACCAGCCACAGCTGCGCCGAGAGCCGCTGGCACGACTTGCGCAGTTCGTGCAGGCGGTCGAGGTGCGCGGCGTCCCAGGGTCCACGGGCGTCCCGCCGCGCACGGCGCCAGCGGCGAGCGATCGCGTCGGCGATGCCGTCCGGGGCCACGGCGCGCAGGTCCGCGCCCTCGATGCGCGCCCGCAGGCGAGAGAGCGCGGACTCGATGCTGGCAGACGCGGCCTCCCAGTCGGCGGATGCGGTGGTCGCCTTCTCGGGCGCCACCAGCGCCGCGGCGATCGCGTGTAGCGATCGGCGCTGCTCGCGCGGCAGCGCCTGCACGGCCTGCGCGATCGTGTCGAGCATGACGTCGCGGTCGCGCGTCGCGGAGAGGCGCTCGGCGGTGGAGCGCACCTCCTCCTGGACGGCACGGACCTCCTCGGCGTCCACCGCGCCGCGGCAGAGCGCAGCGCCCGAGCGGAAGCGCTTCAGCGCGCGACGCAGCTCGTGCACCGCCTCGCGGCGCACCGGCTGCTCCCACGAAGCGAGCCTGCGCGATTCGTCCAGCGCGATGTCGATCTCGCCGAGCAGTGCCGCGCGCAGCGACTCCTCGAGCTGCCCCGACGGGTCGACCCGTGCGGCGCGCCGGGCCACGTCAGCACCCGCCCGCGGCGGGCCGCGACGCGCCCGCGCGGATCACTTCGTGGGCTCCTGCGCCCCGTCGGCCGCGGGCTGCGCGCGCGGCGGGGCCGCGGCCTCGCGCTGGGCACGCAGCTTCTCGGCGGCGGCGGCGCCGCAGGCCTTCTCGACGACCGGGAGCGGCTGCTGGCAGACGGGGTCCTTCACCGCCAGCTTCCAGTGCTGCACGTAGTCAGGCTTGTACTCGAAGCCTGCGGACGCACCCTTCAGGTGCACGGTGAGCGTCTGGTAGACGCCCTCGCGCGACGGGTAGTCGATGTCCACCTGCGCCACGCCCCCGTCGATCCGCACCTGGCGGACGGTCCACACGCCGGTGTCGCCCGGGCACATCGGCTTCCAGCCCGCGAGGCCCTTCTCGAAGGTGTCCCACGCCGCGAGGTTGATCTGCTGCGGCAGGTTGTAGACCTTCGGCGAGGTCGCGTTCGCCTCGTCGTGCGCGAAGTTCAGCGCCACCGAGACGACCTGCGGCAGCGGCGGCACGTCGGCCGAGACGCCCTGGTCGGCGTTCAGCGACGGCCAGGTGCGCGGCGTCGAGCATCCTGCGAGCGAGGCGAGCAGCGCCAGCGCGGCGAGCGCGCGGCGGCATCCGATCCGGTCCGTGGACGGGGTGGCCATGCGGAGAAGTCTAACGGGCTGCGCGAAAGCGAAGCGGCCGGCGCTCGGGGCGCCGGCCGCGGGGGTTCGGTCCATGGAGGCGGGGATCAGGTCCCGGCCTTCGCCACCTGCCAGTACTCGACGTCGACCGGCACCTGGCGGCCGAAGATCGTGACCAGCACGCGGACGATTCCCTTGTCGGGGACCGTGCTGTCCACGGTGCCCTCGTAGTTCTGGAACGGGCCTTCCTTGATGGTGACCGCGTCGCCGGCGGCGAACTCCATGCGGACCTGGGGGGCCTGCTCGGCGGGGCGGCTGTCGAAGAGCATCTTCTCGACCTCGGCCACGCCCATCGGGGTGGGGCGGCCCGCGGTGCCGACGAAGTCGCCGACGCCCGTGGTCTCCTTGATCAGGAAGAAGACGTCCTGCGGGATGCGGCCGTCCGACTCCAGGCGCATCTCGACGAAGACGTAGCCCGGGTAGAGCTTGGTCTCGGTGATCTTCTGCTTGCCGGCCTTCAGGGTCTTGGTCTTCTCGGTCGGCACCATGATGCGGCCGACCGCGTTCTCCAGGCCCTCGATCTGCACCTTGCGGAGCAGCGTGCTGCGGACCGAGTCCTCCTTGTTCGACGCCACGCGCAGCACGAACCAGTTCATGCCGTCGCGGAACATCGGGAGGTTGTCTTCGTCCACGGCGGGGGCCGCGTCCGCGGCCTTCTTGGCACCGCCACGGCGGGGCTCGAGGGCCTTGCCGGTCTCGACGCCGAAGTCGGAGAGCTTCGGGCCGCCCTTCTTCGCGAGCGCGTCGCGCCCGCGCGTCAGGGACTTGCCGCCATCGGTGCGCGTGGCGGTGGTCTCGGCGCCCTCGCCTGCCGTGCTGTCGTGCTGTTCGGTCGATTCCATCGGGAGGTCCTCTGCGGCCCGCGCGTCGCGCGGGCCGCGGGTTCGGTTCACTTGCCGGCGTCCAGGACGCTGCTGTCGAGCACGCCGATCTGCAGGAACACCCACGCGAAGACGCGGTCGCAGACGAAGCAGAACACCGAGATCGCGAGCATGGTGAAGATCACGACGCCGGTCGAGTTGATGACCTCGCGGCGCGTCGACCAGTTCACCTTCTTCATCTC
>CAZLHZ010000371.1:0-1968 GCA_964559285.1 uncultured Actinomycetes bacterium
ACGAAGGTGTAGTTGTACGTCGTGCCCACGGTTGCCGTGGTGGCTGGAGCTTCAGCAGTCAGGCTCGGGGCTGTCCCTGTCGCAGCCTCCGTGCCGCTGACCTGGATGGCATCGAAGGCCATCGCCGCTGAGGGCACGATCAGGACCTGATCGAACTTTGCGACAGATTCGGACACGTTGATGGTGTAGATGGAAGGAGTTGACTCGTCACCCTCCTCGCAGGAGAGTTCGAAGAAACTCGGTGTCGCGACATTGGTTGTTGTGCCGCTGTCTCCAAGGCGTACTTGAACCGTGGCGCTGAGCGTCAGGTCGTAGGGAATATAGATCTTGATTGTTGCGCCGCCGTTGACTGCCTTCGCGAACTTCAGCGTCGTCACCCGGGAGGCGGTGTTGTCGGTGTACCACACCGTGGAGGCGTAGCCTGCTGGCGCCATGACGCAGGGGGTGTCGCTGGGGCCGACCATGCCGGCCGCATTAGCTTGAAGCCCATCGATGACGCCGACGAACCCGCTCTCGCCCGATGCAGTCGACGCCCACTGCTCGATAGAGTCCCCGACGGCGGCCTGAGCTGCTGTGGTTCCTGCAAGGCCACCGGCAAACAGCGCCAGGGCACTCAGTGCGCTGGCGACGACAGATCTCTTTCCCATTGCTCCTCCGTGTCATTAAGCGACCGCCCGATGTCGGGCTGTTGGGAAGTATGCCAACCGGGGCCGGTCTTCACATGCAGGAATGTCCCCCCTAATTGGGGGGGGCAGGAGGGGGTGGGGACTCGGTGCAACCGGCGCGATGCCGATGCAACAGGGTCAACCGGCGCGCGTGTAGGTCAGGCGTCGACGGGTTCGAGAGCTCCGGAGTCGACGTCGTAGATCGCACCCCCGACGACGGTGCCCTGACGCAGGGTCGACAGCGCCCGCAGTCGCACGATGTCCGTGACGAGTGCTGCCCGCTGATCGCTCACCGTCTGGATCTCAATGCTGCGCGTGTCGATGCCGGAGGCGTCGAAGATCGCCTGATGAATGGCCGGCTCTTCACCACTGGCCATCCGACAGTCCGTGTGCGGCATGATGAGGATTCGGCGTACGCCCAGCAGGTGGGTCGCGAGCACGAGACTGCGCTGCACGTCGTAGGTGGCACGAGCACCGGCGTTGCGCAGGATCTTGGCATCACCCGGCTGCATGCCTGTCACGGCAAGCGGAGCGATCCGTGAGTCCATGCAGGTGATGATCGCCAGTCCGCGCGCAGCCACCCCCGACACGTGCGTCGGCTCGTGGGCGTAGCTGCGGTTGGCCGTGAGGACGTCCTCAAACGCATCTGCAGGGAACGGCAGTCGAGGGTAGGAGCGGGACAGGGGCATGGCAGGAGGATAGTGAGGCGGTCCCGTGCCGATCCATCGCGTTCGTCGGGGACGGTCAGCGGGCGCACAGGCGGGTGAGCGCGGTCCACGTGGGCCCGTCAATGACACCCGAGACGGGCAGCCCGGCGCGGGCCTGGACCTCCCACACAGCCTGCAGCAGGCGTCGGTCGAAATCGCCGTCCACGGGTCCGAGGTCCATCGCAATCAGCCCCCGGTCGTGCGCAGAGCGCAGCAGCATCTCGACCCCGGCCACCCGCGACCCGGTTCGCTCACCGCTCACCCGCGTGATCTCGCGACCATCGAACGGCTGGGTGCATGGGCTCTCCGGAAGCACCGCGGGCACCGGTCCCGCCGACGCAGGAGGCGCCGTCGGTGCCGGCAGGGCGGATCCGGAGACGAGGTAGCTCATGCCGAGCGCCACGCCTCCGCATGCCAGAAGCAGGGCGAGGCTTGCGATCACGAGCAGGGACATCGGGTGCAGTGGTTCGGCAGGGTCGGGAGGTGGATCGGCCGGGGGAGAGGGGCGTCCGCATCGGGCGCAGTAGGCCCCGACAAGCAACGCCCCGCATTCCGGACACAGCACCGGCACCCTCGCAATGTCGACAATCAGGGCG
>CAZLHZ010000371.1:1978-2587 GCA_964559285.1 uncultured Actinomycetes bacterium
GCCCTGATGCGACGCTAAGCGCGGGGTGACGTGGGCCTGAGCGCGTGAGCGCCCCAGTTCGGGTGGTGCAGGTCTTGACAGCTCGCGCCGGTGTCAGCGCGCGAGCAGTGCAGCACGGTCAGGCGTCGGCCTGCGCCGATCCAGCCGTGAGCTGGTCGGTCTCGTCCTGCACCTCGAGCGCCTGCGGCCTCAGGGCATCGGCGTGACGGGTCCAGTGATGCGAGCAGAAGAGCAGCTCACCGCCGCCCGGCATCACGACACGCACGTAGGCACGAGAGCCGCACCGGTCACACCGGTCACCGGCATCGAGCGGTGTCCTGGTCGCCAGGGTTGGGGTCACGATGAGCACCTCCTGAAGTCGTGGTCACAGTCTGACATCTCGGACCGACATAGCCACCCCTGACCGGCCGGTGTCGCTGTGGGCGTACGCCGATCCCGAGTGACCCTAGGGAGACGATCCCGCCTCCCTGGGGCTTCCCGACGCTGCTGTGATGCTCCTCACCACTCCTGTGGACATCCCCGCGCGTCCCTGACGGACCACGTCAGACAGGCCGACTAGCGTGACGGCGTGGCACGAGCGACGAAGGACAAGGCAGCGGCATCCGCACC
>CAZLHZ010000372.1:0-2584 GCA_964559285.1 uncultured Actinomycetes bacterium
TCCAGGAGGTAGAACGACACACCGAGGACATCAGGGTCCTCGCACACATGGATGACGACCGCCGTGGGCACGCCCGCAGCGCCCAGCTCAGGCACCGCGCGAGCCTCACGCAGCATGTCGTGCGTTGACGGCGGCAGCGGTGGTCGTGGCCCGCGTCGCAGCACACCGCACCACTCGCCCCGCCGCAGCCCGAACGTGACATTCGACTGCCCCTGCCCGATTCGCGACCAGAGCAGAGTCCCACCGGGCACACCCAACCGGTCGAGGTAGTGCGCGATCTCGTCAAGCACCAGCAGAGGAGCGTGCGTCAACTCACCGGCGGCCGTCCACGTCGACACCACCGAAATGCCATCGGGATCGGCGTACATCCTGCTCGGATCCAGACTCACCTCAGCGCCCCGCATCCCACTGATCCAGGAAGGTCCCATCGAGATACAGCAGTGGATCGCGCTCGAGGTTCCTCGCCGACACGACACGGCAGACGAGGATCGTATGCGTGCCAGCGGAGACGCGATTCTCGATCACCGTCTCCATCACCGCGCAGGCTCCACTGATGAGGGGTACGCCGGTGCCGGGACCGCTCTCCCACGCCACCCCCGCGAACTTGTCGCCACCGCTCGTGGCGAACACTCGCGCAACCTCCGCCTGATCGCGGGCGAGCAGTGAGATGCCGACGTGATCACTCAACGCAAGAGCATCGTGGGTGCGCGACGACGCATTGATGCACACGAGCACCAGCGGTGGATCAAGGGAGACACTGGTGAAGGCGCTGCAGGTCAGTCCCGCGGGGCCGCTGGCGCCGGTCGCGGTCACGATCGTGACCACGGTGGGGTAGCTCCGATGGACCGACCGGACGGCCTCGCGCAGGCTCGCCTCGGGCGTCACACCCACGTCATCGGCTGCCATGGGGCTACCTTCTCACCGCCACCCAGCAGCACCGTCGGCGTACCCTCTCGGCGTGGGCACGCGCTGGACAGCCGCGGACATCCCCGACCTCTCCGGGCGGACCGCCATCGTTACCGGGGCGAGTTCCGGCATCGGCTTCCAGACCGCCCTGGCCCTGGCCGCGCACCAGGCCCGGGTCATCCTCGCCGTCCGGTCTCCGGAGCGCGGTGCCCGCGCGGCCGAGGTGATCCGGACCCAGGTGGCAGCGGATGTCGACGTACGCACACTCGATCTGGCCGACCTCGCGTCAGTGCGCCGATTCGCAGCCGAGTGGCTCGACAGCGGTGAGCGCCTCGACCTGCTCGTCAACAATGCCGGGACGATGGCGCTGGCCCGACGGCTCACGGTCGATGGCTTCGAGGTGCAAGTCGGTGTCAATCACCTCGGCCACATGGCCCTCACCGGACTGCTCACGCCGACGCTGGCCCTTGATGCGCGCATCGTCACCGTGTCATCGCTGGGCCATCGCCTCGGGCGGATCCACATCGACGACCTCATGGGCGAGCAGCACTATCGGCCGTGGCGAAGCTATGCGCAGAGCAAGCTCGCCAACCTGCTCTTCACCGCCGAGCTCCACCGGCGACTTGCTGCCCGCGGCTCCGGCATCACAGTGCTCGCCGCGCATCCGGGCTTCACGGCGACGCACATCATCGGCATCGGGCCGACGCTGACGGTGAGCCGTCGCCAGCGCGCCATCTCCCGCGTCATGGGGGTCGTCGCCCAGGATGCCGCGATGGGTGCCCTGCCCGTGCTGCGGGCCGCGACTGATCGCGCTCTGCCCTCGGGTGCGTACGTCGGTCCCCGGGGCTGGCTGGAGATCCGCGGCTATCCGCGCGAGGTGCAGCCCTCGATGCGGGTACGCGACGAACGTGTGGCGCGACGACTGTGGGAGGCGAGCACGGAGCTCACCGGTGTCGAGTGGCCGTGAGTGTCAGTCGCCGACCCGATTGATCGTCACGATGACGGACGGGATCGATGGCCGAGCCGGAGATGTGCCGACAGGTTCGGCCAGCAGTTGCGCCCGGGCATCCGCACTCCCCCACATCAGTTCGGCATAGCCTCCGGCTGCCAGGGGCACGAAGAAGTTCCACGCGGCCACCTCGCGAGCACCGTTGCCGATGAGGATGAGTGCGGTGGCCGAGTCGTCAACGTCCACGCCGTTGGTGCGCAGCCAGATGTAGATGGTGTCCGTGCCGGAGTCCGTCTTGGTCACCTGCGCCGAGAACGCGATGTTGTAGGTGCCCGCCGTCGCCACCGTGATCTGTGAACCAGCAACGAGCGTGACCTCGTCAGCGACGACCGTGGAGGTGAAGGTCATCGGGATCGGATTGCCAACATTTGTGTTGGTCTGCGTCGTCATGTCGTAGAACGAGGCATAGGGGCCGAAGGTGCCGGGATCGCCCTGCGGACCGGGGACGCCTTGCGGACCCGCGACGCCTTGCGGGCCGGGATCGCCCTGCGGACCGGGGACACCCTGCACACCCTGCAGGCCGGGGACACCCTGCACGCCCTGCGGACCGGGGACACCTTCAATGCCCGGATCGCCCTGCACACCCTGCGGGCCGGGAACTCCCTGCACTCCCTGCACGCCCTGCGGGCCGGGGACGCCCTGCACTCCCTGCACACCCTGTGGCCCCTC
>CAZLHZ010000373.1:0-2576 GCA_964559285.1 uncultured Actinomycetes bacterium
GCGGCCCGCAAGTGGCCTTCGCTGTGGAGTCCCAGACCGATGAGCTCGCCGCAGCACTCGGCATGGACCCGATCGACTTCCGCATCCTCAATGCCAATCGGGCCGGTGATGTCACACCGGTCGGCTGGCGGATCGAGTCGGCGCGACTTGTCGAGTGCCTTGAGCGCGCCCGTGATGGCATCGGCTGGCAGGAGAAGAAGGCTCTGGGCGGATCGGGGCGCGGAGTCGGCCTCGCTGCGGCCATTCACGTCTCCGGGGCCAATATCTACGAGGGCGCCAATCGCAGCGGGGCCGCCATCGACATCTCAGGTGACGGCGCCATCCGGATCCGGTTCGGTGGCGCGGACGCTGGCACTTGGCAGAAAACGCTGCTCACCCAGTTTGCCGCGGCCGAGTTAATGGTGGACCCGCAGGACATCACCGTCCTCACGATGGAGTCGCATCAGACGCCCCATGAGCTGGGTGCCTGGTCAAGCCGCGGCACCTACATGAGCGGTCACGCCGTCGGGACAGCTGCCAAGAATGCAGGCCTGCACCTGCGCACACACGCGGCTGCACTCTTCGGTGTCCCCCTCGACGACACGGTCCTGCGTCACGGCGGCGTTGCAGCCGGCGACCGATTCCTGACCTTCGCGCAGATCGTCACCGAATGCTGCTCCGGACTGCTGACGGTCGAGGAGCAGATCGAGCTCCCCATTGACTATGTCAATCGTGAGACGGGCGTCGCCAATATCTCCGGTGCCTATGCCTTCGCCGTGCAGGCAGTGGAGGTTGAGGTGGATCGGGCCACCGGCAAGGTCACGATCCTCGATGCGGTCTCGGTCCACGATTCCGGTGTCGCGATCAATCCCATCGGCATGGAGAGCCAGATCATCGGCGGTATGGCGATGGGGCTGGGCCTGGCACTCGGCGAGGAGCTGCTCTACGAGGGCGGCCAGTCCATGACCCGCTCCTACATCTCCTACCCGTTGCCACGGGCCAATGATCTCCCGCCGATCCGACCCATCCTCATCGAGGAGCCAGACCCCAACGGTCCGTATGGTGCGAAGGGTGTCGGCGAGATCGTGCTTGTGCCGACGGGGGCCGCGGTCGCCAACGCCATTGCCCACGCGACGGGCGCTCGGGTCTATGAACTCCCGGCCACACCGGATCGTGTGCTCGCAGCGCTCCATCGCGATGCACCCGTCCGGACCTGGTCCCTCTGGCGTCGTCCCAGCCGTTGGTGGATCGAGGGAATGCGTCGGGCCTATCCACGCGGAGCTCATTGGCTGCTGCACCGCTTCGGACGACTCTGGGCGCGTCCCGTGGTGCCGCTGCCGCTCGAACGCATCGAACGTCCCGAGTCCGTCGAGGCTGCTGCGGCAGCGCTTGCCGTGTCGGACTCGCGCCCGATCGGTGGTGGCACTGACTTCGTGCCCGCGCGACGTCAAGGTGTTGTGACGGCTCGCACCCTCGTGGACCTCACCGTGATCCCGCGGATGGGTGCTCTCACGTTGGAGACCTCCGGTCTCATGCTCGGTGGTGCCGCGCGACTGGATGACGTGGCGACACAGGTCGCGGATACGGCGTACGCCGTGCTCGCCGACGCCATCACCCAGATCGCCAATCCGCAGATCCGGTCGATGGCAACGGTGGCCGGCAACCTCTGCCAGCAGAACCGCTGCTGGTTCCTGCGCAATGACTTCATGTGCTACAAGCGAGGCGGTGTCAGCTGCCCGTGCTACGCGGTGATGGGCGATCATCGCTACTACCACGCGATCGTGGATGGACATCGATGCCAGTCGGTCACTCCATCAGATCTCGCAACCATCCTGAGTGCGATGGACGGGCAGGCGGCAATCACCGGCACCGGTGGCAGCCGACGGATTCCAGTGAGCGAGCTCTATGACGGTCCGGGAGAGACGGTGCTTGCCAACGGCGAGTTCATCGAATCGGTGTGGATCCCGGCACCGGCAGTGCGCAGTGGCACCGCCTACGAGAAGCTCAATCGCTCCAGTGGAGACTTCGCGATGGTGTCGGCGGCCGCGACATTGGCCTACGACCCGTCGGGTTGCGTTTCTGCTGCGCGCGTCGTGCTGGGAGCCGTGGCACCGACCCCGTGGACAGTCGCGGATGCACAGCGAGCGCTCATCGGAAGTCGCGACGTTGAGGCAATCGAGCGCGCAGCGTCCAGTTGGATCCACCACGCACACCCTCTCGCTGGGAATGCGTGGAAGGTTGATGCCGCAGTGGCCTTGCTTGAGCGAGTACTCCGGAAGGCGGCAGATCGAGCGAAGGGGAGCCAGTCGTGACAACGGTCGATGTGCATGTGCACCTCTATCCGCCGCAGTGGCGAGAGTTCGGGCGAATGCCGGAGCAGATGTTCGATGTCGACGGGCTCCTCGGTCGCCTCGATGAGGGTGGCATCCACAGAGCGATTGTCTCGGATCCGCACATCTGGTACGGCGGTCTCGATGTCCTTGATATCGCACAGGCTCGGGTCTACAACGACTTCGTTGCCGGTCTGGCGGCGGCCACCGGTGGTCGCTTGCTGGGGATGGCAACCGCCAGCCCCTGGCGGGGCGAGGACCACGTGG
>CAZLHZ010000374.1:0-1564 GCA_964559285.1 uncultured Actinomycetes bacterium
GGGGAGGCTGGCGAGATGCTGCTGCGGGATGCGAAGCAACTCGAGGCAGCCGGCGCCTTCGCCGTTGTGCTCGAAGTCGTGCCCGCCGAACTTGCCCAGCGCGTCTCCGAGGTTCTCACGATTCCGACCATCGGCATCGGTGCTGGAGCAGCAACCGACGCCCAGGTGCTGGTGTGGCAGGACCTTATGGGACTGACGTCGGGACCGAGACCGAAGTTCGTCACGGCGTACGCCGATCTCCGCACCTCCATCGACCATGCCGTGCGCGAGTGGGCAGCGGATGTCGAGAACGGCGTCTACCCCAGCGCTCAGCAGTCGTACAGCTAAGCGAGGGGTCACACGTCGGTGACTCGAATCCCGGCGTGGACCTTGTAGCGACGATTGACGGAGATGAGGTTGGCGGTCATCGCCTCCACCTGACCGGCATTGCGCAGCCGACCCGCATAGATGCCACGCATTCCCGGGATACGCGACGCCAGTGCCTGCACCACATCCGTGGCGCCACGATCATCTCCGAGCACGAGCACATCCGTCTCGATGCGGTCGACCCCCTCATCGAGGAGCAGCACCGCTGACACGTGGTGGAAGGCGGCGACCACACGACTCCTCGGAAGCACAGTCGCAGCCTGCTGGGCAGCGGAACCCTCCTCGACGGGCAGGCTGTAGGCCCCTTGGGCATCGAATCCGAGCGGGTTCACGCAGTCGACGACGATCCGGTCGGCAAGGTCGCCCGCCATGTCCACGAGCAGATCCCGGTGTCCCTCCCAGGGGACCGCAATGACAACCACATCGCTTGATCGCGCGCAGTCCGAGTTCGTTGCGCCTAGGACCGTCGGCCCCAGCTCAGCAGCCACCGCGGCCGCCCGGTGAGCGTCACGTGACCCGATGACCACCCGCATCCCGCTCATGGACCAGCGGCGCGCCAATCCCCGGCCCTGCTCGCCGGTCCCGCCGAGGACACCCACGACAAGGTCGCTGACGTCGGGCAGGGACAGCGGTCCTGATGGCGTGTGCGCGGACATGGCGGTCATGCTGTCACAATTCCGGCGTGGCGCGTGTCGGAGTACGCATGGATCTCACGCCCCTGCGGACCTCACGCAATTTCCGTCTTCTGTTCGCCAGCCGTGCCGTGACCTACCTCGGCTCGATGATGACGATGGTGGCGATTCCCTTCCAGGTCGCCGAACTCACCGGCTCGTACGTCGCCGTGGGGGCGATCGGGCTGGCCGAGGTCATTCCCCTCATCATTTTCGGTCTGTACGGCGGAGCCCTCGCCGATCGCCTCGATCGGCGAGTCATGGCGGTGGCCACCGAGCTGGCTGCCGTCGTCCTCTCAGCGGCCCTCGCGGCGAATGCGCTCCTGCCCGACCCGAATCTGTGGCTCATCTACGTTGTGGCCATGCTGTTCGCATCTGTGAGGCTGCTGCAACTCCACTCATGGGGGTGGTGCGCGTGAGCAGGAGCCTCCAGGAGAACTCTGCAATAACACTGGGGCGCACTGCCATGGTCTGCCCTGACCAGGTGCGCACGCACATGCACACACACAAGGATGCACGCATGCATG
>CAZLHZ010000374.1:1574-2569 GCA_964559285.1 uncultured Actinomycetes bacterium
CGTTAGAGGCAATTCTGCCGAGGGTGGTGTCACATGATCAGGTCGCAGCAGCCGGGGTGCTCAACTCGTCCGCGAGTCAGATTGGTGCCATCGTCAGCCCGGCGGTTGCCGGCATCATCCTCGCCGCCGGTGGTGCTGCCCCCGTCTACATCATCGACGGCGCCACATTCGCGATATCAGTGGTGCTCCTGTGGCGCCTGAGCACGATGCGGTCAGTCAGCACGGAGACCGGCACGGCCAGTGCGATCGTGGAGGGCCTGAGGTACGCCTGGTCGCGGCGCGACATCCTCGGCACCTACGCCATCGATCTGAGCGCCATGGTCTTCGCATTCCCCTACGCCCTGTTTCCCTTCATCGCCGACGACCTGCAGTCACCCCAGGCCCTCGGGTTGCTCTACTCCGCACCAGCCATCGGAGCACTGATCGTGACGGTGACCAGCGGATGGATAGCGCGGGTCCATCACTATGGGCGGGCCATCACACTTGCAGCGGCGGGTTGGGGTCTGGCGATCGGCGGGCTGGCCCTGGCCCCATCGATCACTGTTGCGGTTGCAGTGCTGGTCGTCGCTGGCATGACCGACATGATCAGCGGCCAGTTCCGGCTCTTGATGTGGAACCAGACAATTCCGGACCACATGCGCGGCCGACTCGCCGGAATCGAGATGCTCAGCTACTCACTGGGACCCACGACGGGGCAGGTGACGATGTCGGGAATTGCGGCTGTCAGCTCACTTCGAGCCGCGCTGGCGATCGGCTCTATCGCGTGCACCGCGTCAGTCACGGTGATTGCCTCCTCCATCCGCTCCCTGTGGACCTTCGATGATCGGACGAATCCTCATGCTGTCGCCGAGCGTGAACGTCGACAGCATGAGCGACATGGACAGTCCTGATTCGTCCCGCGACGACGAGATTCGCGACACGAATCCGACGACAACACGCCGAGGTGCGAGAAATCTTGCGATCTTTCTGCAACAGTTGTGCTCCGTAGCCCCGTG
>CAZLHZ010000375.1:0-2561 GCA_964559285.1 uncultured Actinomycetes bacterium
ATCCTCCTCGGACATGCCGCGCAGGGAGTCGGCGAGCGCCTGCGTCTCCGGTGCCACGGAGAGATCGGGCAGGACCGGATCGTCCGCAGTGGCACCCGCATGCGGCTGATCGAGGACGGTGACCGACAGGGCAAGGACCGTGGCGCCGTCCTTCGTGACGACGACATCGGTCGTGCCCGGGCCCTTCACGGTCAGACCCGGACGCGCGATCCAGCCGCCCTGGTCTCCCCCGCGCGTGAAGGCCACGACATCAGAGTCGGACACGGTCGCGCCGTAGACCGCCTCCGCGCCGTCCGGGACGACGAACACGATCCCGTCCTTCAGGCCCGCGGTGACGCGGGTCGTGGCAGCGAGTCCGCCGTCAGCGGCGGGGATGTCGATCATGATCGGGGGCAGGGCCATCGTGGAGTCTCCCGTGCTGGGTTCGGTGGGATCCGTGGAGTTGGAGGATTCAGTGGCGCTGGCATCGCCAGATGGGCCGGCATCAGCACCTGAGCCGGTGCCGGCGCTGGCGGACGAGGTGCCGTCGACGGAGGTGGCCGACCGTGCGCTCATCGGGCCGCTGCACGCGGCGAGGGCAAGGGGCAGCAGGAGAGCGCCGAGGGTGGCGGCGCGCAGGGTGCGTGGGTGTCTCATGACCGGTGAATGTCTCGTGGTGCGGATGCTTGCACGGTCTCACCGGGCCTTACCTGGAGTTGACCTTGAGCGCGCCTGCCACTCATCGCGACGCAGTGCATAGATGACCTCATCGGTCCACTCCCCCTTGATCCACTCGTTCTCACGCAGCAGTGCTTCACGACTCATCCCCAGTCGCTCCATGACCGCGATGGCGGCCGCGTTGCGGGCATCCGCTCGCGCCACGACTCGGTGGGCATCCAGGGTGGTGAAAGCGATCCGCAGCAGCGCTTCAGCAGCCTCCGTCGCATAGCCCTGTCCCTGCGCCAGCGGGGTGAGCACGTAGCCGATCTCGCACTGCCGGTGCGCGCGGCTCACGAGCCGCAGGGCCACCTCGCCCACAAACCGGTCATCAGCCATCACGGCGAGGTTGACCCACTCACCATCGGTCGGCGGCCCGGCGGGCAGCCGACGGGCGAGGTTGCGCATCGCGGCATCCCGGTCCATCACGTCTTCATAGAGGAACCGGACGACCGCTGCGTCCCCGCACAGCGCAAGGTGCTCATCAAGGTCTTCCGGGATCAGGGGCCGCAGGACGAGGCGCGCGGTCCTCACCGGCAGCGACCACGTGGCGAGTGAATCCCCGCCTTCGGCACCGCTCATGTCCAGAGCATGCATGTCCAGAGCATGCATGTCCTGAGCATGCAGGACCGCATCGCCCCTGCAGGATGCGCCCCCTCGCGTCAGGTCGCCGCCGGGATGCCGAGGTCGTCCAGCAGGGCAAGCACCCGCTTCTTGATCTCGTCGCGAATCGGTCGCACCGCCTCGACACCCTGACCGGCCGGGTCGGTGAGCACCCAGTCCTCGTATCTCTTGCCCGGGAAGATCGGGCAGGCATCTCCGCACCCCATGGTGATGACGATGTCGGAGAGCTGGACCGCCTCGACGGTGAGCACCTTGGGCACCTCGGCAGAGATGTCGATGCCGTCCTCGAGAAGCGCGGTCACCACCGCGGGGTTGACCGACTCGGCCGGTGCTGATCCCGCGGATCGGACCTCGACGGCTCCCCCGCCCAGTGAGGTGAGATAGGCAGCCGCCATCTGCGAGCGACCGGCATTGTGCACGCACACGAAGAGAACCGAGGGTGCATCACTCACGGACAGACTCCTTCACTGTTGGTTCTCCAGCTTCACTGATGGTTCGGCAGCCCACGTCCATCGACGACGCAGCCACAGCGAGACGTAGACGAGCGCCACAAGCACCGGGACCTCGATGAGCGGGCCGACCACTCCGGCAAGTGCCTGACCGCTGGTGACTCCCCACACGCCGATCGACACGGCGATGGCGAGTTCGAAGTTGTTGCCCGCCGCGGTGAACGCGACGGTCGCCGCTCGCGGATAGGGGAGACGCAGCCCTCGACCGAGCAGTAGGGCCGTGAACCACATGATCGCGAAGTAGGCCAGCAGCGGGACGGCGATGAGTGCGACCGACCAGGGATCCGAGGTGATCGCCTGACCCTGCAGGGCGAACATGACGACAATCGTGAAGAGCAGTCCCCACAGGGCGATCGGTGCGATGCGCGGCGAGAAGGATGTGTCGTACCACGCACGACCGCGTCGACGCACGAGGACCGTGCGCGTGAGGTAGCCCGCGAGCAGGGGGATGCCGAGGAAGATGAGGACCGCCTTGGTGATCTCCCACGTGGAGAAGGCAACATCCTGGGTGTCCAGGCCCAGCCAGCCCGGCAGGATCGACAGGTAGAACGTGCCCAGCAGGGCGTACGCCGCAATCTGGAACACCGAGTTGATGGCCACGAGCAGCGCCCCGGCCTCCCGGTCACCGCAGGCAAGGTCGTTCCAGATGAGGACCATCGCGATGCAGCGCGCCAGTCCGATGACGATGAGTCCGGTGCGGAAGGCGGGCTGATCCGGCAGGAAGGTCCAGGC
>CAZLHZ010000376.1:0-2561 GCA_964559285.1 uncultured Actinomycetes bacterium
ACAGCACCACCGGATCAGCCTGGTGGTTCGCGGAGATGTACGGCTCACTCATGAGGCGCCGCGACACACTCCTCGTCGACCAGCGGGGAACGGGGCGCACCGAGCTCATCGACTGCCCGGCATTCGACGACCCCGACGTCAGCTTCCGCCGCGCGGTCGAGGACTGCGGCCGTCAACTCGGGGACCGCTCGGACCTCTACGGCAGCGCGCTGTCGGCAGATGATCTCGCTGCGGTCCTTGATGCCCTGCGCATCCAGACGATCGACATGTACGGCGATTCCTACGGCACCTTCTTCGGTCAGGTGTTCGCCGGTCGCCACGGCGACCGGCTGCGCACACTCGTCCTCGACGGCGCCTATCCGGTGTTCGGGGAGAGCGCGTGGTACCCCACGCAGGGACCGACGATGCGCTCCGCTGTGCATCTGGCCTGCGCTCGCGGACCCCTCTGCGCTGCCGAGATCCCCTCAGCACTCGACCAGCTGAAGCAGTTGCTCACCCGGGTGCGCGCCACGCCGATTCGCACCCGCGCCCCCGGTGCCGACGGGAGGATGCACCGCGTCACGCTCGATGCGGCCACCATCTCCGGGATCGCCTACAACGGGACCTACCTTCCCCCGACCTATCGCGAGATGGCCGCTGCTGTCGCTGCTGCGCTCGACGGGGATCCGCTTCCCCTCGCGCGACTCGCCGCGGAGTACAACACCTCGGGCGAGAGTCACCGCGGTCGTGGCTACAGCCTCGGCGCTGATGTCGCGGTCTCCTGCCATGACTATCCCCAGCTGTTCGACATGACCCGATCATTCGACGTACGCCGGCAGCAGTACGACACCGCCCTGCGCCGCAAGATCGCGACCCGACCACTCATCTACGGGCCGTTCACGATTCGCGAGTACATCGACTCGGGCTGGAGCTCGCTCGACATGTGCCTGAGGTGGCCCATCGCCTCCACTGGCCACCCGGCTGGACCGCCGCGGCCGATCGACGGTCGATATCCACGGGTGCCGACACTGGTCCTGTCCGGTGAGTTCGACTCGATCACCTCACCGGCCGAGGGAGCGATCGTGGCGCGGCAGTTCCCCAACTCCCGCCAGATCGTCGTGGCCAACGGCACCCACGTCGTCGGCGGGGCCGGCCCGCAGTCATGCGGTGCTCAACTGGTTCGCCACGCCGTCCGCACCGGTGACCTGCGCATCCCTGCGCGACTGCGCAGCTGCGCCGCCGACTCCCCTCCCATTCGCGCGGTCGGTCGCTATCCGACGCGGTGGCAGAGCACCCAGCTTCCCGACGCTCTCGCGCGCACGGACCGCCGTCTGCTCGCTCTCACCGTGGCCAACACCGCAGCCGATGTCATTGACCGCTGGTGGCAGTCCACGGTCTCCCATGGGCAGGGGCTGCGGGGTGGTCGCTGGACAGCGCGTCACTACCCGCAGGTCCGGCTCACCCTCACCAACGTGCGTCTCGTGGCCAACCTCCCGGTCACCGGCACGGTCGACTGGAATGTCGCGACGGGATCCGTGCAGATCGATCTGCATGTCCCGGGCAGCTCCGGAGTCCGCCACGTGACCGGGCGATGGAACACCACCACTGACGGATCACGCGCACGCCTCATCGTCGACGGGGGCGGCGGACGGCATCGGGTGACCCTCCTCGCCCCGTGAACGACACACCCCGCGGTCTCACCCGCATCGCCCCGACCCCGAGCGGCTATCTGCACGCGGGCAATGTGGCCACGTTCCGCGCGACCGCTGAGCTCGCGGACCGTCTCGGTCTTGATCTGGCACTGCGCATCGATGACGCCGATGCGGCGCGCTACCGCCGCGACTACGCCGAGGACATCTTCCGCGTCCTCGCCCTGCTCGACATCGCCTGGCAGGTGGGACCCCGCACGGTGATGGACTTCGAGCAGCACTGGTCCCAGCGTGCGAGGACCTCCGTCTACCGCGCCAACCTGACAAGGCTGCGCGACTCATCGCTGGAGCTGTATGCCTGCTCATGCAGTCGCCGCGATCTGGAGGGCATCGCGCGCGGCGGCTGTCCCGGCAACTGTCGAACACGCGCACGTGATCTCATCCCGCACGAAACGAGTCTGCGCGTCCACGTGCCCGAGGGCACCGTGGTGACGATGGGCCGCCACACCGTCGACCTTGCCGCCACCATCGGCGACGCCGTCCTGTGGCGGCGTGACGATGTGCCCGCCTACCACCTGGTGACGATCGTCGAGGACCGCGACCTCGGAACCACGCACATCGTGCGCGGCGAGGACCTCCTCACGTCCAGCGCCTTCCAGGTCTGGCTGGCACCGCACCTCGACGCCGCCGGTGTCGCACAGGCGACATACATCCATCTCCCCCTCGTGCTCGGACCCGATGGCACGAAACTGTCGAAGTCCCAGCTGGGCGATCGAGCTCGACCGTGGACACTGTCCTGATGGGCATCCCCACGCTCGTGTACGACGGTGACTGCACCGCCTGCACCCGCCTCGCGCAGCGCGCCGCGCGCCTTCGACCCGATGCTCAGGTCATCCCGTGGCAGTCCGCCGACCTCGTGGCCCTCGTGGCCGA
>CAZLHZ010000377.1:0-2558 GCA_964559285.1 uncultured Actinomycetes bacterium
CTCGGGGTCACCGCAGGAGGCTGGCTCGAGATCGATACGGCTGACCGCACCCCACCCAATGGTGAGCACGACCTCGCGGGAAGCACCTCCGACGCGATATTTCGCCGGCTCAGACACTACGCGGGTCACGACGACCGAATCGACCCGCTGCAATCGCACGGCTTCCGTGGATGCGGTGGCGTAGGGCACCGGGCTGGTCTCATCGGCCGGATGCTCATCCGTGTGGCCGATGATGAGACGTGTTGGCGTGAGCGCGAGGACGGTCACGTGACGGCGCAGTTCGTCTCGCTCGAACGTCGCCTCGTGGTGCAGGAGGTAGGACGCCAGAGGCTCGCCGCCCAGCGCCGTGTCCAGAGCGTCGGACACCAGGTCCGGGTAGTAGCCGCTGCGCTCGATGTCCTCGCGCAACCGCTGCTGGAGGGCGGAGTCCGTCATGGCGTCATCCTGTCATCAGTGGCGGGTGCGGCACTGTCGGATGCGGTGGCCTGCGCGGGCAGGGGGCTCGGGATCGGCGTACCCGATGTGTCCACGACGACGCGTCCGTCCTGTGCCGGGGTGAGGCGCCGTCGCAGGCCCAGGATGACAAGGGACGAGATGAGGCAACCGCCGACGACGATGACGACCCACGGGCCGAGCAGGCCGGCACCGAGGAGCAGGCCGGCCATCGCGGGCCCGGCGGCACCGGCGATGCCCCAGGACATCGACTGGGCCGCGTTGTAGCGACCGCGCAGGTGCTCTGGGGCAAGGTCGTTGACCAGACTCGGGACGACCGGAGACAGCAGCGTCTCTCCGACCGCGAACACCACCGTCGCGAGACACAGCATGAAACCGGCCGCTGTGGGGACGAGGCCGCACAGCCCCGCCACGAGCCACGACAGCCCCCAGAGCACACCGACGAGACTGAGGGCGCGCACGCGGGAGCGACCTGCGAGCAGGTGCAGCACGACGAGCTGGGCGAGGACGATCGTGCCGGTGTTGAATGCGTAGGCGATGCCCACCCAGGACAGATCCAGTCCCGCGTAGCGCGTGGCGAGCAGCGGAAGGGCCACCTCGAGCGATCCGTAACCACAGGTGAGCAGGACGATGCTCGAAATGATGAGGCGCATGAGTCGTCGATCGCCCAGGACCTGTCGATAGCCACCGCGGCCCTCCTCCTGCTCCGGCGCGGCGACCGGTGGGGGTGCCACGACGGTCGTAGCGATCAGGGCGTAGCCGAGGAACGTGAAGCCGTCGATGACGTAGACGATCTGGAAGGTCACGGGCTCGGTCACGCTGACCGCGAAACCACTGATGAGTCCGCCAATGCCGATCCCGAGGTTGAGCATCATGAACTGCAGACCGAAGATGCGCTGACGCCGCTCGGGGGCGCACAGTCTGGCCAGCAGCGCCGCCTGAGGTGACCACACGGCAGACTGCCCGATCGCCAAGACGGCACCGAGCGCGAACGCCTGCCACGTCGTGGTGACAAGGCCGAGGGCCATGACCGCCGCGCCTTGGATGACAAGGCCGGCGACCAGCACTGCCTTCGGCCCGATGCGATCGACGAGGGATCCGACGACGGGGGCCAACGCGAGGGAGAGCACTGCCATGGAGGCGAGGACGAATCCGGCGGCCACCTCGGAGATGCCGCGTACCTGGCCGAGGTAGACGATGAGAAGGGGCATGGTGAGCCCGTTGCCGACCGCCGAGAGGCCGATCCCGATGAGCAGGCGGGCGAGCGGTGACAGGCGCATAGAGGGCTCAGCCTACGGTCTGGGTATGCAGCGGCGGACCGGCGACCGGACACAGGCCCCCCGATCGCACTGCGGCGGCCGGTCACGACGCGGGTGTGACATGCCCCGGAGCGGCGATCCGCGCACCGGCGCGCCCCGGGACCCACTGTCGGTCCGGTAGCCCACAATCAGCAGGTTGGTCCGGCCCCCGATCCGGTTCACGCCGACCGCGACTGAGATCACGACCCCGACCGAGAGGATCACCATGGCTCGCCGCAAGGCCACGCCGCCTGCTGGGGGCGCGCCCGAGCGCATCGTCGATGTCGACATCGCGACCGAGATGCAGGGGTCGTTTCTGGAATACGCCTACTCCGTCATCTACAGCCGCGCGCTGCCGGATGCGCGAGACGGCCTCAAGCCGGTGCAGCGACGGATCCTCTTCCAGATGGGCGAGATGGGGCTGCGGCCCGAGCGCGGCCATGTGAAGTCCGCTCGCGTCGTGGGTGAGGTCATGGGTCGCCTCCATCCGCACGGCGATGGCGCGATCTACGACGCACTTGTGCGGATGTCGCAGCCGTTCTCCCTGAGGCTGCCCATGGTCGATGGTCACGGCAACTTCGGCTCCCTCGATGACGGCCCGGCGGCCATGCGCTACACCGAGGCTCGGCTGGCATCTGCAGCCATGTCAATGATCACCGGCATCGATGAGGACACCGTCGACTTCGGCCCGAACTACGACGGACGCGAGCGGGAGCCCGCGGTCCTGCCTGCAGCGATTCCGAATCTGCTCGTCAACGGTGCCGCCGGAATCGCCGTCGGGATGGCGACGAATATGCCCCCGCACAA
>CAZLHZ010000378.1:0-2543 GCA_964559285.1 uncultured Actinomycetes bacterium
CTCGTGAGCGTCGGCGCGGGCAATGACTACGGGCATCCGGCTCCAGAAACCCTCGCGGCGTGGCAGGCAGCCGGGGCGCTCGTCGGACGCACCGACACCGAGGGGGACCTGGCCGTCGTCCTCGATCCGGCCGGGGGACTCGGCCTCGTCGTGCGAGGCGTGTGAGCGCACGGCATCGCGGAGTCCGAGTGGCGTGGCATGCTCAGGCATCATGGCTGCCGCTCCAGGACGACCCATGCCGGTACCCGGCGGCTCCGGGGTCGGACGCCTCACCCTCATTGTCGGCACCGAGCCGGTCCTCATCGGGCGCACGATCGCAGCCGTTGTGGCCGCGGCCCGTGCCCTTGACGCCAGCGCGGGCCGGGTGGAGATTGATGCGGCCGACGAGGGGGCCGGGGCCGCCCTGCGCGAGGCCCTCAGCCCGACCCTCTTCGGCGACAGCTCGGTTGTGGTCCTGTCCGATGTGCAGGACAGCGATGAGCAGTGCGCCGCCGTGCTGCGTGAGTGCCTCCTTGACGTGCCCGAGGAGTCCTGGCTCGTCGTCCTGCACCCGGGTGGGGTCAAGGGCAAGGCGCTCCTTGAGGCGGTGCGGGCGGCCGGCGCGGTCGAGGTGGCAGCCGCGCCCATCACCCGCACCCGCGAGGTGCTCGAGTTTCTCGAGGCCGAGCTGGCCGCGCAGCGCCGCCGGATGACCAGACCAGCCCTGACCTCCCTGCATGCCGCCATCGGCACCGACCTGCCGCTGCTCGTCGCAGCGATCAGCCAGCTCGTGAGCGACGTCGAGCACGACCCCATCGACGAGAAGGATGTGGCGCGCTACTTCGAGGGAGTGGCCGAGGTGAGCAGCTTCGCCATCGCGGATGCGGTGTGGAATCAGCAGCCCATCGAGGCACTGCGCAGTCTGCGCTGGGCCGAGGAGTCCGGTGATGATGCCCGAATCGGGCCCCCGACCGTGGGCGCCGTCGCCAGCGGCCTGCGCGGCCTCGTCGCGTTCGCAGGGGCCCCCCGCGGCCTGTCCGAGATCGAGGTGGCCAAGGCTGCCGGTGTGCCGCCATGGAAGGTCCGCACCCTGCGCGAGCAACTGCCGCGCTGGCGACCGGAACTCCTCGCGGCCGCGGCGCTGCGCCTGGCCGCCGCAGATGCCGCCGTCAAGGGCGGCCTGCGCGACGGGGAGAACCTCGACCCGGTCCAGAAGATGCTCGTCCTCGAGCGCCTCATGACCGACACCGCGCGCGGTGGCGGTTCCTGAGCGCAGTCCCGCAGCACCAGCCACCCCGATAGCCTGACGGCCATGGCCGTGACCTCTCCCACCCGCGATCGGCTCACGTGGATCGCCTACACCCAGGTCGGCCTCTACGGGGCGTGGGTCTACGGCTTCGGGGCCGCGCAGGCCCTCCTGCGCGATGAGCAGGGCACGACACCCACGGTCTCGGCCCTGCACGGCACCATGCTGGCGGTCGGCATGCTCATCGCCTCGCTCTTCAGCGCCCGGATCATGGGCGCCATCGGTCGAGGGGCTGCCCTTCGCGTGGGCTCGGCGATCTGCCTCCTCGGCATCCTCGGCTTCACGAGCGGACTTCCGGTGGGGGTCACCCTCGTGGCCGCCATGGTCGCCTCCGCGGGATTCGCCCTCGTCGTCACCGGCATCTACGCCTTCCTCAGCACTCACCAGGGCCCGGCCGCCCCCGCGGCACTCACCGAGGCCAACGGCATCGGTGCGTTCGGCGGCCTCATCGCCGCCTTCGGGGTGGGTGTCGCCGTTGCCCTCGGCCTGGGCTGGCGCACCCTTTTCTGGGTCACCGCCGTCGGCCTCATCGTCATCGAGATCTGGCGGGGTCGACGGGTCAGTGAGTTCAACGCGGGCGAAGCCGCACACGCGGCGGGCCGGGTGCGAGACCTCTCCGCAGCCTTCTGGTGGAGCTGCCTCGTCCTCATCCCGGCGGCCGGGATCGAGTTCTGCGTCGCCCTGTGGAGTGCCGACCTGCTCCGGGTGCAGGGGGGACTGGGCAGCGCCGCCGCGGCTGCCTCCGTGGCCTGCGCCGGGGGCGGTGTCCTCGTCGGGAGGCTCCTCGGCGCTCGGGTCACCGAGCGGATCGACCCGGAGAAGGTGCTCGCCTTCACCTACGCCGCGTCCGGGGGGGCGTTCCTGCTCATGTGGTTCGTCACCGGCCCGGTACTCATGCTCGTGTTCCTGTTCCTCACCGGTGCCATGCTCGCGCTGCACTGGCCGCTGTCCATTGGCCGGTCGATCCGCAGTGTCGCCCCGCACCTGGCCGATCGGGCCGCGGGCACGGGAAATGTCGTCGCCGCCGTCGCGGTGGGCGGGGCGCCCTTCGCGCTCGGGGCGCTCTATCAGGGGCTCGGGGGTGACGTGTCCGCCCTGCGAACGGCATTCCTCATCGTGCCTGCCATGGCGATCATGGGCACGATCGTGGTGCTGGTACGCCGAATCCCGGTCTCACCGGACCGGTGAGGTGACGCTGCCCGACCGTGTGGTCCGATACGTGGGCAGGTCGCGCTGACGAACAGATCAGAGGCCGGCA
>CAZLHZ010000379.1:0-2535 GCA_964559285.1 uncultured Actinomycetes bacterium
GCCGGTTGCTCATGTGGCCGCGGACGTTGACGAGTGACCTCAGTCAGCGCACGTACTTCTGCACGTAGTCCGCACCGAGGCCGATCGCTGAGTAGTGCCGGGCCGCCTGCTCAATGCGGGTGAAGACGTCGGCGAATCCGACGGTGGCGCCCTTCTCATCCAGCTCGATGAGGGTTCCGTTGATGTGGAACATCGTGAGTGACTCACCGGGCAGGGCCCACAGCGTGTGGGTGTCCCCGGCCGGCTCGAAGAGGTAGGAGCCAGCAGTCGCCACCCAGTCGCGCTCGAGGTAGCGCCACGACCCCTGCATGACGAAGCCGTGGACCGGGGCCGGGTGATGATGGCGGCTCACGAGGCCCTCGGTGCGCATCCGAGTGATGTTGACCCAGAAGCCGTTGACGGTGTCGAAGAGGAGCGGGCGGACCCACACGCCTTCGCGCGCCGTGGGAACCCACTCGCGCTCATCCGCAGTGTTGGCCTCGGCGAGAACCTCCTGTCGCCCCCACGGGGAGTCAGGGAGCACCGGCGGCGAGATGGTGAACTGGGTCATGACGTCCTCCTAGATTCTGGTGACAGTTTCTCTCACAGTCGTTCGATGAGCATGGCGGAACCTTGGCCCACTCCGATGCACAGCGAGGCAATGCCATAGCGGCCCCCGGTGCGCTCAAGATGGCCGAGCATGGTGATGAGGATGCGCGCCCCGCTCGAACCCAAGGGGTGACCGAGCGCGATCGCGCCGCCGTCCGGGTTGAGTCGGGAGTCCTCGATCCCGAGTGCCTGCTGGCAGACAAGCACCTGCGCGGCGAAGGCCTCATTGATCTCGATGACGTCGATCTGGTCGAGGGTCATGCCCGTCCGGGTGAGGAGCGACTGGATCGCCGGCACCGGGCCGAAACCGAAACGACTCGGCTCCACACCGGCCACCGTGGCGGCTACGACGCGGGCGCGCGGCGTCAGCCCGTGCTGCCGCAGCGCCTCCTCCGAGACGACAGCGATCGCGGAGGCCCCATCCGACAGGGGTGAGGCGTTCCCGGCCGTGACGACACCGTCGGGGCGGAAGCTCGGCCTGAGGGCGCCGAGCGACTCCACCGAGCTCGCGCGGACCGTCTCATCACGGGTGAGCGGCTCGGCACCGGGACGCTCGACCGGCACCACCTCGGCAGAGAAGAAGCCCTGCTCCCACGCTGCCGCCGCACATGCCTGCGATCGCGCGGCATAGGCGTCGCAGTCAGCGCGGGCGATGGAGAACTCCGCGGCCAGCTTCTCCGTGCACTCGCCGAGGGACAGGGTGGCGTCGCCACCGTCGAGCGATCGCATGCGCGGGTTGACCAGGCGCCAGCCGAGGGCCGTGTCCGCGACCTCGCCCGGCTTCGCCCACGGTGTGCCCGGCTTGGCCATGACCCACGGTGCGCGGGTCATCGACTCTGCGCCACCGGCGAGGATGATGTCCGCCGCACCGGAGCGGATGCTGGCCGCTGCGCTCGCCACGGCCTGAAGGCCTGATGCGCACAGGCGGTTGACGGTGTAGCCGGGAACGGTTGGGGGCAGCCCGGCCAGCAGGGCCCCCATGCGTGCAACGTTGCGGTTGTCCTCGCCCGCCTGGTTGGCGGCTCCCATGACGATGTCGTCAATGCGCTCCGGGTCCAGTCCGGTGCGCTCGACGAGGGAGCCGATGACGCGGGCGGCGAGATCGTCGGCGCGCACCCCGGCCAGACCCGCCCCGTAGCGGCCCACCGGCGTACGCACCCCATCGACGAGAAACGCCTCGGGCATCATGCTCTCCTCACCTGCGACTGCACGGTAGCCTAGCAAACGGTCGGTTGGTACGCGAGAGCGAAAGGTGACGCGAGATGACATCCGAGCCCGGAGCCACCGGCCTGTTCCACGTCGGTCTCACCGTGCGTGACCTTGAGCACTCCACGCGCTTCTACACCGAGGCGATCGGTCTGACGAAGGCCTGGCACCAGTGCATCGACCGGGATTCGACTCGCACGCTTGTGGGCGTGCCCTTCACCACGCTCACCTGCGAGTTCCTCGCGATCCCTGGCGGGGGCATGCTCGAGCTGCTGTCGTACGCCGGAGTACCGGGGCACCCGACGAGATCGGCTCCCCCGGATCCGGGGACGGTTCACCTGTGCCTGTGGGTGCAGGGGTTGGACGAGATCCTCGTCCGGGCGCGAGCGCTAGGTGGCGAGACGATCGCCCCGGATCCGGTCGTGGTGCCGGATGGGCGCTTCCTCGGCGCACGGGTGGTCTACCTGCGCGACCCGGATGGCTTCCTCGTGGAGCTCATCGAGCCGGCGACCCAGGAGCAGCGGGACGTTGCGACAACCCTCTGATCACGGCACCTGTCCCAGACCCGGCTCCAGGACAGGTGCCCCTCATGTTCAGTCTTTGCGGTAGGCCCGATCCCACTCCGGCATGTCGACGACAAAGGCCTGGATCTGGGCGATCTTGCCGTCGCGGATCGTGTAGAGCTCATTGACCTGAGCGGTGATCCGCTCGCCGTGACGGATCGCTGAGCAGTCGAAGACC
>CAZLHZ010000380.1:0-2514 GCA_964559285.1 uncultured Actinomycetes bacterium
GTCGCGATGGCGGCTGCTCGGTTCTCGGGGGCGACGCCGATGGCGATGGCGCTGAGCGTGTTGAGGCCCGTCTCGTGGATTCGCCGCTCGATGAGTCGACGGTGGCGGCTGATCTCGAGGGAGCGTCGACGCTCCGCTTCACGGGAGCGAAGCGTGGATCGCTGAAGATCCATCTGGTCGACCAATCGGCCCCACTGCCAGAGCGACATGGTGAGCCCAAGCCCTGACAGCCCGACCATGACCGCACCAAGGTAGCCGTTGAGGGGAGTGCCGAGGACAAAGCCAGCAGCCGGAGAGTTCGTCACTGTGACGATGGCAACCAGCGCGGTTGTGACAAGCACCAGGGGCACCGCGATGAGGGGACGGAAATTGAAGGCCACTGCCACCATGACGCCGAAGCCCACGGTCGACGGCACCACCCAGGCAGGTCCCTGTGGAAGGAACAAGGGTGCCGACAGGATCGATAGTCCAACGAGGAACTGGATCCAGGAGCGAGCCTTGGCCAGCGGCGGGGCAAAGGCCAGTACCCACACGAGTCCCGCTGTGCTGAGCACAATGACGGCATCCCACGGAGCCTGCGACCCGAAATAGGCAAGAGCGGTGAGGGCCGTGCCGAAGATCGGGACGCCGCAGACGAGCGACGCCACCCGCGCAAAGCGGGGCAGCAGGTCGCGGATGGCCATCCACCGAGTAGGCACCGGCCTACTGTGCCATGTCAGCGGTTCAGTTCACACGGTGTGACGACATCGCGAGCACTCGTCTCAGGCGAGTTTCACCGGTAGGCGGCCGGTGGCCTCCTGTCGTCCCTCAAGCACGCGCACGAGTGCATGCATGCTCGCCGGTCTCATGGAGTACGCCGCAAGATAGGTCGTGGACGAAGGCATGCGGGTGACTTCGTAGGGACTCGATGTCCCTGCGACAACGACGGGTGCTCGCGCACCCTGCAGATTCGTCACCAGGGTGGACCATCCCGAGCCGAATCCCGGACTGAGCACGATGACGAGATCGGACTGGTCGGCGCGCTGCCGCATCAGGGTGGTGCTCGAGGTGGGGTCGGACCCGGTCACCGCAGTGGTAACCTCCGCACCTCTGTCCCGCAACGCCCGAGCCAGCGCGGTAACAGCCGTCTGGCTGTACCCCACGACAGCGATCCGCTCAGAGGAGACCGCACCAACCGGCACGAGGTTCTTGTGGTCTCGAACCTCCGTGATCGAGGCATCGGCCACTCGTGCTGCAGCGTCCAATGCCGACGCGGTGCGCAGAGCTCCATCGACACGCTTCACCTTCACGGTGAGGGCAGACGCGTTCAGGAGTCCGCGGGTGGCTTTGAGGGTGAGGATTCGGCGTACCGAATCATCGATGCGCGACTCGGTGAGCTCACCGCTGGCGATGGCGGCGAGAATCGAGTCGCGTGCGCCCGGCAGGTCGGCTGGATCGAGGAGCATGTCCGCACCAGCTTTGAGCGCGAGCACTGGAATGCGTGAGTCGTCGACGGTCGCTCGGACGCCGGCCATCCGCAGCGAGTCGGTGATGATGACCCCGTCAAAGCCGAGTTCTTCGCGCAGCAGACCGGTGAGGATCGCGTGCGACAGGGTCGCGGGCTGGTTGTCGATCGCGGGCACCATGACATGGGCGGTGAGGATCATGTCGACGCCAGCGGCGATGGCGGCACGGAATGGTGGGAGGTCGAAGCGCTCAAGCTCGGCGCGTGAGTGGCCGACGATCGGCAGCGAGGTGTGGCTGTCGGTGCTCGTCGCACCGTGGCCGGGGAAGTGTTTGGCGGCCGCCGCCACACCCGCGTCGTGGAGCCCGGTGATCTCAGCAGCAACCATGCGCGAGACGAGTCCGGGGTAACTCCCAAATGACCGATCACCGATCACGGGATTGCGCGGGTCGGAGTTGACGTCAGCAACCGGGGCGAGGTTCGCGTAGATCCCGATGGCGCGAAGTTCCCTGCCGGTGACTGATCCGACGAGCCGAGCCATGGCCGGATCATGGGTCGCCCCTACAGCCATCTGTGTTGGGAACTGGGTGGCTTCGGTGACTCGCAGCACGCGGCCGTGCTCCTGATCGAGCATCGTGAGGATGCCCAGACCACCGCCAGCTGCGGTCTGGACGGCATTGTTGAAGCGCGCCAATCGGCTTGCGTCGTTCGTCGTGGGGGAGAAGTAGAGCAACCCCCCGACGTGGAACTTGCGCACGATCTCGACAGCGGTCGGGGCACCGAGCTCGGTCTCATTGCGCCACCGTGAGGAGGCGTCAGGGGCCACCGCATCCGTGCCGTAGACGCGCGGCACGAGCAACTGTCCGACCTTGTCCGTCAGCGACATCCGGCCCAGGAGGCGGTCGACATCGCTGCGCGGGGACATCCCCACGACGGGTGACAGAGTTGAGGTCGCGGCGGGGGCCGACGGGACAGCGGCCCCCGCGGCGGCCAGAGCCACCACGCCGGCGGCGACGAGTCGAAGGGGGCGGGTCACGACTCGATGCCGACTGTGGACCATGGCCCAAGGG
>CAZLHZ010000381.1:0-2509 GCA_964559285.1 uncultured Actinomycetes bacterium
AGGTCGCCAAGCCCGAACGCCTCGGGGCCATCTACCGGATCCGGAAGGAAGGTGCTGCGGTCCGGGATCCCCGGGGTCGGACACTGGACTGGAACACCCCCACATCGACCACGCTCACAACCCGTCTTTCGGACCCGCGACCTGCGGTCCAGGACCAGGCCCTCGAGCTCCTGGGTCGCCCCAGCCCGGAGTCCCTGGAGGCGTTGCGGGTGACATGGACGCAGTCCACCCGCTCCGAGGTCCGGATCCGAGCCCTCTGGGCCCTAGCCCGACACCGCACCCCGGAGGCTCGCGGGGTGATCCGGCTGGGATTCAAGGACCCGTCCCTCGAGGTCCGACTCGCCGTGGAACGAACCGTCGGAAGCGACCGCGACGTCGCCAGCCTTCCAGAACTCCTCCGCACCCTCCGCTCCGAATCTCCCGCCGAACGCCGCGAGAGCGCATCGGCCCTGTCGCGTCTTGCCAACGCCGAGTGCGTGCCCGCGGTCCTCGATGAACTCGACCGCACCACCGACCGCTTCCTCGAGCACGCCCTGATCGACGCCCTGATCCAATCCGGTGATGAACCCTCGCTGTCTGAGGGGCTTCATCGCTCCTCCCCTGCGGCTCGCCGCGGGGCTCTCATCGCCCTGGACCAGAAGACCGGGCCAGGTCTTCGCCCGGATCAGGCCCGTCTGCTCCTCGCAGATCCGGACACCCGGGTCCGCCAACGCGCAGTGGATTCCATCGCGCGCCGTCCGGAATGGGTGCAGGAAGCCATGGGACAGCTCCGGTCATGGCTGACGGTCCCGACCCTGGACGCCGAGGGCCAGGCCTCGTTGCGGCATCTTCTCTCGGGACTTTGGAGCCAGGAGCCAGTCCGTAGCGTCGCCGCGACTGCCCTCGCCGCGCCCTCCACCGCTCCGGACCGCCGTCGGCTGGTGCTCCAGGTCTGGGCCCAGGATGGACAGCCCACGGCATTGAAGGATTGGGAGGGACTGATCCGGGCCACGCTCGACAGGTCCGACGATACGCTCCTCCTGGAAGGCCTATCCCTCGCCCGTGCCGCCCGGACCAACCTCTGGAACGAGTTGATCACCCGCGCGGCCCTGGACCCGGATCGGACTCCTGCGGTTCGCCTCCGCGCCGCCGAGGCCCTCGGCACCAGTGCGCCGCTACCGGATTCCATCCACGCCGTGGTGGTCGATATCGCCCGCAAACCCGCGACCACCCACGCAATGCTCCGTCTCCAGGCAGCCCGTCTGCTGGGACAGGTCCCAGGGACCCCCGACCAGCTACGGCTCAGGACCGACGTCGCTGCCCAGGCCAACGGGGTTGAACTGGCCCAGCTGCTTCCGTCATTCGAATGCCCGTTGACCGACACGACAGCGCGCGCACTCGCCTCCGCACTCGACCGGTCCCCGGGTCGGGATGCACTTCCAGTGGTGGGCATCGACCGGATTGCAATCGCCGCGGGTCCGTCGACCCGGAAGGCCCTGACGCCCCTGCTGACCCGACTCCACTCCCGTCAAACGGGAACAGAGGAACGCTACCGGACGTGGACGCCATCCCTGACCGGCGGCGATCCGGAGGCTGGACGCCGGATCTTCCACGACACGCGGTCCGGATGCGCCCTGTGCCACCGGATCGCCGGCGAGGGGGGGAATCTCGGACCAGACCTCTCCGCGATCGGGGAGGTACGGACCCGACGCGACCTGCTCGAGTCCATTCTGTTCCCGAGCGCATCCTACGCCCGCGGCTACGAACCGATCGAAATCGTGCGTCGGGATGGCGAACGGGAGACGGGTATCCTGCACCAGGAAACGGACGCTGCAGTCGAACTCCGACTCGCCGACCACTCCCTCCGCCGCATCCCCAGGAACGAGATCCAGTCACTCGGGATCGGTCCACTGTCGCTGATGCCCGAGGGACTGGAGGGATCGCTCTCGGTCGAGCAGATGCGGGACCTGCTCGCATTCCTCGAGTCCCTCCGGGGTCGCGTGCCCTGAACGCCTCAACCGCCGTTGGACACAGGCCTTGAAACCCGCGGGATCCGCCGGCCATTCAGCAACCAGCCAATCCATGTGTCCCGAACCAGGTAGTGGTAGGACACCAGCAGCACACCGATCAACGACACGCTCAGAATCAGCCATTTGAGCATAGGGGGGAGATCCCAAGGCCGAATCAGGGACTGCAGCAGGGCGACCATTGGGTGGTGCGCGATGTAGAGCCAGTAGGCGGAGTCCGCGAGGTAGCGGATTGCCGGGTTCTCCCCACTGAGGTAGCGGCGGAAGAGCCCCATGGACCCAAAGCACATCGTCCAGGCGAAGAGGATCTGGAGAACCCCGGACAGGATGGGATGTTGTTCCGCCGTCGCCAGTCCGAGTGGAAACAGCACCACGTTCGCCCCAACCAGCAGCCAGACCCAGCCTCGTCCCAGTCGCCCCTCGACGTCCCCGGACTCGAAATAGAGGGCGCCCACCGCGAAGAAGATACCGTAGTAGACCACGAGATGCGGCTGTGGGAGCAG
>CAZLHZ010000382.1:0-2504 GCA_964559285.1 uncultured Actinomycetes bacterium
ACCCTTGGGAGCACTGGTCGTGCCCGAGGTGTACATATAGGAGAGGGGATCCCGGTCCTCGACATAGACCTCGATGGGAGCGTCACTGACTCCCTCAGTGAGGTCAGCGAGCATCGGTCGACCCTGAGGATCACCACCGAGTCCGGGCGTGACGATGACATCGCTGACCCCGGGGCACTGCTCAAGGGTGGGCAGGATGTCGGCGAGCAGCTGTGCTTCGACCACGAGACCACGGGCCCGGGAGTGCTGCAGGACATAGCTGGTCTCGCGCTCGCGCCAGACCAGACTGAGCGGGACGGCGATGACTCCGAGCTTGGCGCAGGCGAAGTAGACCTGGAGGAACTCCAGACTGTTGCCTGACAGGATGGCCAGTGCGTCACCGCGGGCGTAGCCACGATCCTGAAGGGCCCGCGCGAACTGGTTGACGGACGCATCGAACTGGGAATACGTCACGCGACGATCGCCATCGACGATGGCCTCCTTGTCAGGAAGTCGTCGCGCGGTGCGGGTCAGGGCATCGCCCATGTTGACGCGCGAGATGAGATTGCGGTGCAGCGCGAATTCGTCCATCAGTGACCCTTACTCGGCGGGATGGGTGGTGAGCTCCTCGACAGCAGCGCGCACGGTCGAGGTGAAGCGGGCTGCCGTGGCGCCATCGACGACGCGGTGATCGAACGAGATGGCCAGAGAGCACATCGTGCGCACCGCAATGCCTCCGGAGCGGGCGACAACTCTCGGCTCCATCGCTCCGACAAAGACGATGGCGGCATAGGGGGAGACGAGCAGCGGAATGCCGGTGGAAATGCCGTAGGCACCGAGGTTGGACACCGTGATACTGCCCGCACCCATGTCGTCCACGGTGAGGGTGCTGGAGCGAGCGCGCTCGGTGAGGGCATGTCGGCGCTGGGCGCGGCCGGTCAGGCTGTCGGCCTGGGATCGGCGTACGACGGGAACGAGAAGTCCATCGGGCGTGTCCATGGCCAGGGCGATGTCGACATCACGATGACGGCGCAGCCCATCATCACTGAATGTGGCATTGACTTCGGGGACGGCGGTGCAGGCACGGACGACAGCCTCGAGGATGATGTCGGTGAAGGTGATCGGCACGTCGGCTGACGACGTGAGTGTCTGGCGAGCCTGCGGCCATCCGGTGACATCGGCATCGACCATCTGGGTGAACTGCGGCACCATGCTGGACGCAAGGGTGGCGGCCATCCGTCGGTGCGCGGGGGACAGGGTGACAATGCCGCGGATGTCCTGCGGGATCACCAGTCCGCCGGGGCCGGTGCCGATGACCTGCTCGATGTCGACACCCTCGGCGTGGGCGAGGGCTCGGGTGCGCGGCATGGCACGGGCTCGGTCAGTGGGGGTGTTCCTGGCACTGGGGGCGGCTGTCGTGGTGGTGTCAGCGGTGCTGATGAATCTGTCGGCCGTATCCGTGCTCGCGTGGCTTCGCGCGAACGCATCGACCTCGGCCGGTGACGGCTCCTCGCCGGGATCAGCGACGACAGCCAGCAGGGTGCCGACGGCAATGGTGGACTCGGCGACGACGCATCGGCGCACGATCCGACCAGGCAGAGTGGCCTCGACCGCAGTCGTGATCTTCTCGGTCTCCACCTCATAGATGTCCGCCCCTGCGCCGTAGGCCTCGCCCTCGCCGATCAGCCAGGCGGAGAGGATCGCCTCCTCCATGGTCTGGCCGAGCCGCGGCAGGAAGAGCCCGTGCATCAGCGTGCCTGCTCCGCCGTCATCACGGCCATCACTGCCTGCTCGATGTCGGCGACCTGCGGGAAGACGAAGCGTTCAAGGTCCTCATGCTGAGGGATCGGCACATCAGCGGCGCCGAGGCGCAGGATTGGGGCAGCCAGGAACTCGATCGCCTGCTCGGCCACGATGGCTGCGACCTCACTGCCAGGTCCGCCGCGTTTGGGGGACTCGTGCGCGATGACGAGGCGGCCAGTCTTTCGGACCGAGGTGAGGATGGTCTGCGTGTCCAGCGGGCGCACCCCACGCGGGTCGATGATCTCGACGCTGACGCCGTGACCGGAGAGCTTCTCGGCAGCCTCGACGGCGCGCTGCACCATGGTCGTCCACGCCACGACGGTGACGTCTCTGCCGGCGCGGACTGTTGCTGCCTCGCCCAGCGGAACGAGGTGCTCGCCGTCGGGAACCTCACCCTTGAGTCCATAGAGCCCCTTGTGCTCAAGGAACACGACCGGGTCATCGCTGCGAATGGCGCTCTTGAGCAGCCCCTTGGCGTCTGCGGGCGTGGACGGGGTGACGACGTGCAGTCCAGCTGCTGAGATGAGCAGCCCCTCCGGGCTCTGCGAATGCTCTGGTCCGGCTCCGTGCGACGCGCCTTGCGGGGCGCGGATCACCAGCGGCACAGCGAAGTGCCCCCCGTGCATGAAGCGCCACTTCGCGGCCTTGTTGTAGATCTCGTCCATCGCGATCGCGATGAAGTCGGCGTACTGCAACTCGGCGACGGGACGCAGTCCGGTGAT
>CAZLHZ010000383.1:0-1482 GCA_964559285.1 uncultured Actinomycetes bacterium
GGCCGAGGGGCTGGCCGGTCTTGCCGCCCGCGCACACTGGGCCGATGGTGAGGTGCGGGTGGGCGAGGAGGAGGCGCAGCAGCTCTCCCCCGGCGTAGCCCGAGGCTCCGGCGACGGCAACGGTCGGCATGGCGGGGACTATATCTGCATATGCGCATGACTTGTGGCCCGGGGGATGTCCGCCGCGGACAACTCCCGGCGGTTAACGCAGGGATCTGTCCGCGGGGGCGGCAACCACTGGGAGTTGTCCGCGCGAGGGGTTAGGCGCGCAGGGTGGCACCCAGGCGAGCCGCTGCCACCGCCACGGCTGCATCTCGCGCCGCCGCGATCTCCTCCGCTGACAGGGTGCGATCAGCGGCCCGGAACCGCAGGGCGAAGGCCAGCGACCGCTTCCCCTGGCCCACCTGCGGACCCGTGTAGTCATCGAACAGGGCGAGGCTCTCCAGCAGTTCCCCCGCCCCCTCCCGCAACGCAGCCGCGACATCCGCCGCGGGCACGGAGGCAGCGACCACGAGAGCGACGTCCTCCTTCGCCACCGGGAACGTCCCCACCCGCGGGGCACGGGCCACGGGCTCTGCCACCGCAAGGAGCGCGGACAGATCGAGCTCCAGAGCCGCCGTGCGCACCGGCAGGCCGCAGGCCTCGATCGCGCGCGGATGCAGCTCACCCGCGTGACCGATCACCGCACCGCCCACCACAAGCTCTGCGGTGCGACCCGGATGGAACGGCGCATCACTGCCAGCGCGTACGACGAGATCCACGCCCACCGCATCCGCAACCACCCGCGCCAGGTCGATCGCATCGGACCAGCCCGCTGCGTGAGCCGGACCCCACCAGCCCTGCGACTCGCGATCACCGGTGAGGATCGCCCCCAGATGCAGCGGCTGATCCGGTAGCAGCGCCTCGAGCTCAGCGATCTCCTCGGCGCTCGGCCGACGATCAACCGACGGACGCGGCACCGCCGTGGTCGACCGCACTGCGCGATCGCGGAACACCGGCGCCACCTCGAACAGCACGAGATCATCACTGCCCCGCGAGAGATTCCGCCGCGCCGCCGCCACCAGCCCGGGCAGCAGGGTCGCGGCCATCCGCGGCTGCTCATCACTGAGCGGATTAGCCAGCATTGTCCCGCGTCGACGCACATCATCGGCCGGGATCTGCAGGGCATCAAGATCGGCATCGCCGACGAACGGATAGGTGAGCACCTCGACCGCACCGGATCCGGCGAGCACCAGCCCCACACGTCGACGCAGTCGCTGGGCGGCCGTGAGGCCGAAACCGGGACGCGCAGCCGGGAGCGTCGACGGCAGGTGCTCATATCCAACGAGCCGCACGACCTCTTCCACGAGGTCAAACGGATCCGTAAGATCCGGCCGCCAGGTCGGCGGGATCACGGTGAGCGTGGCACCGTCCTCCGACACCTCACAGCCGACCGCACGCAGCAGGCTGATCGTCGTCTCAGCCTTGATCGCCATCCCCGCC
>CAZLHZ010000383.1:1492-2501 GCA_964559285.1 uncultured Actinomycetes bacterium
CCAGTGCTGCCTCAACACCGGTCATGCCGACATAGCGTCCACCACCAAGCTCGAGCAGCAGCGCGGTCGCGCGCGCGGAGGCATAGGGGGCAAGCGAACGATCGACGCCGCGCTCGAACCGCCGTGACGCCTCACTCGACAGCCGATGCCGACGTGAGCTGCGCGCAATCGCCTCCGATGTGAAGTGCGCCGCCTCCAGCACGATGTCAGTCGTCACATCACTGATCTCGGTCTCCAGGCCGCCCATGAGGCCAGCCAGTCCGATCGGCCCGCGATCATCGCGGATCACCAGATCACCACCATCAAGCTGGCGTACGACGTGATCCAGCGTCTCCAGCTTCTCGCCGACCGTCGCTCGCCCAGCCCGCAACGTGCCACGGAGCAGCTGCATATCGAACGCGTGCAGAGGCTGACCGAGCTCGAGCATGACGTAGTTGGTGATGTCCACCGCGAGCGACACACTGCGCATGCCGCAGGCCACGAGCCGACGACGCATCCACATCGGCGTCGGGGCCGCGGGATTGAATCCGATGATGGTGCGCGCGGTGAACAGGTCGCACACATCGAGATCGTCACTGCCGCACGGCCACGGGGCTGCATCAGCACTCGGCGCCGGCAGGTCGACGAGCGCCACACCGGGATCATCGAAACTCAGCCCATAGGCCGTCGCGACCTCGCGGGCGATGCCGCGCACACTCATCGCGTAGCCGCGATCCGGGGTGACCGCAATGTCGAGGATCTCGTCGCCTAGGCCAAGAACCTCGAAGCCGTTGGTGCCAGGGGCAAACGACCCCGCGGGAAGAACGATGATGCCGGAGTGGTCCTCCCCCAGACCGAGCTCGCGCTCAGAGCAGATCATCCCGTCAGAGAGATGCCCGTAGGTCTCACGCGAGGCAATCTGGAATCCACCCGGAAGGACTGTCCCGGGCAGGGCCACGACAACGAGGTCACCTTGGACGAAGTTGCGGGCACCGCAGATGATGCCGCGCACTCCCCCGCCGGCCGCACC